>CALMUT010000317.1 GCA_937872925.1 uncultured Myxococcales bacterium
TAGAGTGCAACCTTGCCAAGGTTGACGTCGAGGGTTCGAATCCCTTCTCCCGCTCAAAGTTAAGTTAACAAAGTTCGGACGTTAGCGAAGCGTGCTAGCCAACACGCGGCCCAAATCCCAGGCAACGGACGGCGGATCACGCTGCCATGGGATCCTGCATTCGGCCCTTCGACTGCTCGCATAACCCGGCCCCCTACTCCCACTCAATCTGTAGCTCGCCGCGGTACGCGTTGCGTAGCGCCACAGTTACAGCGGCTGAAACCCCACAGCGACGGAGCATGCCTTCCACGCCGCCAACGTGGCAGTGTTCAATCCAGGTGTACTCGTCGACATAGTGGAAGCTCGCAGCCTTACTCCCCTTTGGGATCATCCACCAATCGCCGTAGTCGCACATCATGCTGCGGTTTCGTTCCAGCCAGCCAAGTGCCTGCATGGGGTCCCGCCCCACCAAGTACTGAATGAAGCCTTCCGCGCGAATCAGTGGAGAGAGCTTCGTGGTCGTAGCCCACATGCTCCGCAGCGCTGCGCCGGGATCCTCGGGACTCAGAAGCACGGCGGCGGTGGCCTGCTCTCGGATGAAGTCCCGGGTGGAATACATCCGGAATGGCCACCGAGGTCGGGCGCCAGAAACCGCGCGCCAAGTCTCCAGTAAGTCGCCAGCCCGCGCTGCCACAGCCTGCTCGGCAAGTCGAAAAAAGAGACCGCGGGTGTTGGCCCGACCGGGAGTGTCGGCCAACCTTTGTTCCACGCCAAGCGCCCGAAACCCGGAAGATACGTCGACTATCAGACCAGACATCGGCTTGGCGCATCCTTTTCCGCGCCCGATGCTGGGCCACGCTCCTGGACAACGAAGGGCACCGACACTCTACCACATTGCATCAACTCCCAGACGCTGCTCTCCTCGTTGGACGTGGCAGCTCGAAACGACGTCGGTAGCAAGCGGAGGGCAATCGTTGCCCGCTCGCGACCGAGTGCTCTGGCCAACGACGACTCGATTGAGCGCACGGTCGCAGAGATCCGCCACTTGACGCGGAAGGCCGCGCTGGACCTAGCGCTCGAGATCGGCGAGATCGTCTTCCGTCGGATTTTCGACGGGGACATGAAGTCGGTGCGCAAGCACGGTCCCAAGCACGCCTCTTTCAGGCAGCTCGCGCTTCACCCGGAACTACCCATGAGCGCAACTGGCCTATGGCGCTCCGTGACGATGTTCGAGCTCTGGCTGAGATTGCCTCAGCTGAAGAACTGCAAGCACATCAGCGCCAATCATATTCACGCCGTGCTCGCTTTGCCTCCTCGGGATCAAGAACGCCTGCTCAAACGCGCGGAACGCCAGAAGTGGCGGGCATCCGAACTGTGGGCCCAAGCAGCAGCGCGGCGCAAGGGGGCGGGTGGACGCCCTCCGAAGCTAGAGATCGTCAAAGCGCTCGATCAGCTCAGGCGCGTCGCGGTCGTCCCACTCTCGACCTTCAGCGACAGAAGCGTGATCCGTCGCATGGGAGAGGAGGAAGTCGAGGTCGCGTTGGTCACGCTCGACGAAATCGAGCAGCGGCTGGCGGCCTTGCGCGCTGCACTTCGTGAGGCTGCGGGTCCCTGACCCCACGTCCCTCGACACGGCAGAAATTGCCAACTCGCCGTCCAAACCCGCATGAAACAAGCGAGTTTGGCTGTTTCAGGCTGAAACACTCAGCGGCAAAAATACCCGCACGGTGGTCCCGGAGCGCTGATCCGATTCGATGATCAGCTCCCCACCTACACGCCGCACTCGAGCAGACACAACCGTGAGCCCAAGCCCCAGGTGGCCCTTTCCCGTCGTAGTGAAAAACGGATCGCCGACGTACGGACGAACGCCCTCGGCCATTCCGATCCCGTCGTCTGCCACTTCGAGAATTGCGGCTCCATCGAGTTTACACACGTGCACGGATACCCTGCGTCCCGCGCCACCACGTGCCGTGACAGATTCAACCGCATTGGCAACCAAGCTGGCCACCATCATCACCGCCTGCCACCGCGGCAGGCCGACGCAGCACTTGGCTCCAACTGCGTCTACTTGAAAACTGGCGACTCTCCGTACGGTCGGCGCGAGAACGCTGCCCACCTCATACGCCACTGCCACGAGATCAACCGTTTCATCCCTGGGCTCCGTGCTGACAAGTTCTCGCATCCGCTCCACGACGCGTGCCGCACTCGCAACCGTGTCCGCGATCGCGTGCATCCGCCGGGTTGGCCCGGCGGACCGTTCCATTTCCGCAACAAGGCCGTCGCTCTCTGCCTTCGCGCGACCAAGTGGCCCCATGAGCTCCTCCCCCAAAGCCGCCGCGAGCAGCTCCAGAGCGGATGTGTCGTCTTTGCGCACAAGATCGATCAGAAACAAGTCGCGTTGCTGTCTCGCACGGGCACGAGCAGACGTCCGGCGAACGACATTGTCAAACGAACCTTGACACTCCGACGCAAGAACAACTTCATCAGCTCCGTACGCGATCGCTTGCTGACCTTCCTCCTCTGTGCGAACGACGGCCAAGACTGCCCCATCCGCGAGCAACCGTGTCACCGTTCCGGCCGGTCGAGCCGGATCACCGACAACGTGCCGAAACCGGGTGTCTCGTGCGGGGGGCAAATCCTTCTCATCCACCAGCCACAGCACCGTGATTTGTTCGGCCATGTGCAGCCGAGCATACGCCGCCCAGCTCTGCGCTGCCAGATCACCACGGCTGCCGGGAACCAGCTATCAGGCGCAACGGGTCTGCGCGAAGAATCGCGCTCCCAAACTCCGCCCATGACCTGAAGCCAAAGGTCGCTTCACGCCTTTGCGTCCAAGACCTGGCGAACGCGCCGGGCTAGCGCCTTTGGCGTCAGCGGCTTCTGCATGCACACGGCTTTGGCGGCGAGGATGTTGTGAAGGTAGGCGGCTCTATCGGTGAAGCCGGACATGAACAGGACTCTCAACCCGGGGCGGTCCGCGGCGAGCCGCTCGACGAGCTCGGCCCCACTCATCTTGGGCAAGATCACATCGGTGAGAAGTAGGTCAATCGCCCCAACGTGTCGCTCCGAAGTGAGGATTGCCGCACCACCGTCTTCCGCGGCGAGCACGGTATATCCACTGCGCCTCAGAATGGCTGCTGCGACCTCGCGAACCTGATCGTCGTCCTCCACCAACAGGATTGTTTCGGTGCCAGGCCTTGGCGGTGGAAGGGAAGCAGGCCGCGGGCGCACAGACACCTGGGCTTCGGCTCGGGGGAAGTAGATCCGAAAGGTCGTTCCCGCGTCCGGCTCGCTGTAGACCCAGATGCCGCCACCGCTCTGTTGGACGATCCCAAACACCGTGGACAGCCCAAGCCCAGTTCCGCGAACACCCTTGGTCGTGAAGAACGGTTCAAAGATCCGGCTAACAGTCGCCTTGTCCATGCCCGCGCCGGTGTCGGTGACAACGAGCATCACGTACTCACCCGCTGTCAATCCGACGAGCGCCGCGCTCTCGTCGTCCAGCGTTGCGTTCAGCGTTTCGATGGTGAGCATGCCGCCTCTGGGCATCGCCTCATGGGCGTTCACCACCAAGTTGGCGAGCACCTGCTCGATTTGGCTGCGATCCGCGCAAATCCTTTCAAGAGGCTCCGTTGGCAGGAACGAAAACTCGACCTGAGCCCCAAGCATACGTCGCAGCATGCTTTCAACATCCGAAACGCAGCGGTTGAGGTCGAGCACGTCGTGCTGCTCACCCCGGTGGCGGCTGAAGGACAGAAGCTGCCCAATGAGCTCAGCACCGCGTTTTCCAGCCTTGGATACTTCCTGAATGTCCGGACGCAGCGGATGCTCCGTTTCGAGCTGCTCCAACATGAGCTCCGTATAGCTCAGCACCACCGTGAGTATGTTGTTGAGATCGTGCGCTAGGCCCCCAGCCAAACGTCCGACTGCCTCCATCTTCTGAGCGTGTCGGAGTTGTTCGTCACTGCGCCGTAGCCGGCGCTCCGCCTGCTTCCGAGCGGTGATGTCGATGGACAGCACACACACGCCGACCGGCACGGGAACAAAACTCAGCTCAAACCAACCGGGGTCGCCATCGGGATAACTAAACTCGTTCTCCATTCGCTCCGAGACGCGTTCCTTCATGCAGCGTTCGAGGCGCGAAAACATCTCCGTAGATTCAATGCCGGGGAAGCACTCCATCATGGTGCGCCCAAGCAGCTCTTCGCGAGGCATTCGTGCGTGAGCCACGGCCGTCTCGTTCAGATAGACGTAGGTGTAGTCCTCCGCGATGACTTGGCAGCCCTCCAGCAGGGCCTGCAGCACGCCGTCTGCGATCTCGGCGCGGGTCAGCACTTGCGAGTCTCGAGACTCGTCGCTGCCAGAAGGCTCCGAAGTGGGGCGCTCGCCCATTTCACCACTTTATCCAGGCGATCCCCCCTTCACAAGCCCACGCGCGCGCTCCCTGGGGTCCGTGCGCACCGCGTTGCAGAATGCCGCCGGTCGATCGCCGCCCAGGTCACGGACGACCCTTGCCGGCGTCGGTTTGCCCCACCGCAACAGACTCGGGATCGGCTGTGTCGAAAGAGGACCGTCTTGTGCAGCTGCTTCAGCGCAGGCTCTTCGAGCTCGTGCGGCCGTTGGGGGGCATTTCGCGGATCCTCGCCTGTGCTACAATGCCCCCGTTCATGCCTTCTGTGCGTGCTTTCGATCCCCGTTACCGGTGCCTGGCGTGGGTCCTGGTGGCCCTGGCGCTGCTGATCGCGCCGACCAGCGTCGGCCGGGGGACGCTGCTGATGTTGATCGAGGGACCTTGTCCGCCGGATTGCAGTTGTGAGGTGGATGGCCACGACCCAGACGACGAGGCATCGCATGCAGCCGGCGAGGAGCCGCGGTTTGCAGCGCAGGGCGTGACGCTCGAGGAACATGACGCGGCCGGGCACGCCTGCGCGGGGCAGGCCGACGACCATGGTTGCCCGCCTGATTGCGGTGACTGTACGTGCTGTGGCGCGCCGGCGGTGGCGGTAGTCGACCGCTCCGATCTGCTGATCGGTTCCGTCGAGGCGTTTCAACTCCATTGGTGCGGGCCGCCCAGCCCGGTGCGCGCGGCGACGCGACGCGGTTTGTACCGGCCACCAAAACCCTCGCTGGCCTAACCCGACAGCACGTGCGTACAGCCCGAGCCCGCGCAACATCGCCGGCAAGGGTCACGTATTTCTGTAGCGGAGCAGAACACCCAAGCTACGCGGTTCGCCGCGACGCCTATGGTGTCCAGGCGCCCGCCGCCCTGTGCCGACCTAACGGGCCGGTCATAGGACACTCGCCACTCTTCCTAGAGGTCAGCGGACCTGGTCAGGACGACGCGTTACCCAGTCGCGTTCCTGCATCCGGCCGCTCTGGCCACAACCGTATTCAATGCGAAAGAGACCGTACCCATGCGTACATCGCTATTTTTCCCACTTGCGTTTCTGACCTTCATGAGCGGGGCTTGCGACAACAAAGAGCCTGTCACGCAAAACAAATCCCCCGGCCCTGTCACTGCTGCGGCCAGCCCCTCGGGCCACGCGCCCGCCCACGCCAAACCCGGCTCACACGAGGACTGGTGCGCGGAACACGCCGTGCCCGAGTCACTGTGCACGCGTTGCAACGCGTCGCTAGTCCCTGCTTTCAAGGCGACGGGCGATTGGTGCGTGAAGCATGAGCTCCCCGAGTCGCAGTGCCTGAAGTGCAACCCGGATCTGAAGATCGAGCGGCCACCCAAGACGGGGGGCACGTGACCATGAATTCCTGGGCCACACGGGTCGTCGGGCTATTGCTGCTCCTTGCCTTGACCAGCTGCAAGACCGACGTCGAGCGGACCGCCTCCGCGCAAGCATCGGCGTCTGCGTCCCCGTCAGCCGCAGCGCCGGACTTCTGTGCTGAACACGGAGTCCCGAAGGCCGTCTGCACCAAGTGCAATCCGAAGCTTTCGGCGGTGTTCAAGGCCAAGGGCGATTGGTGCGAGCAGCATGGCTTTCCAGAGTCGTTTTGCCCCATCTGTCACCCCAACGCGAAACCTCCCGACGTTGGCCCTGCGCCTGAGGCGCAGGACTGGTGCGGCGGTCATGCTCTGCCGGAGTCCAAGTGTACCAAGTGCAATCCTTCGTTGGTTTCCAAGTACAAAGCGTCCGGCGACTGGTGCGAAGAGCACGGCTTTCCGGAGTCGGTGTGCCCCGTGTGCAACCCGCAAGCTCCCCCCGGCAAGGGAGCCACCGTCGTGGACTGGTGCACCGAGCACCGCCTGCCCGAATCGAAATGCACCAAGTGCAACACGGAACTCACGGCCCAATACAAAAAGAGCGGCGACTGGTGCGCTGAGCATGGGTTTCCGGAATCCGTCTGCCCCGTGTGCAATCCGCAGCCGGCCCCAGCGGGCGCGCCCGGGAGCGGAAGCTTCGCACCAGGGACGAAGATCCGGTTTCGCTCCGCAGACATCGAAAAGACCGCGGGCATCGAGACCGCGCCGGCACGAAAGGCCAGCGTGGGCTCGGGCGTGACATGCACAGCTCGAATCGACTACGACCGTAACAAACTCGCTGACATCCGCGCTCTGGTGCCGGGGGTTGTGCGCAAGCTTAGCGCCGACCTCGGTCAGAAGGTCAAGAAGGGGACCCCGCTATTTGTCCTCGAGAGCACGGAAGTGGGCGAGGTGCAGTCACGCCTGGCCAGCCTGAAGCAACAAGTCCGCACGGCGCGCGCCGACCACGAGCGAAAGAAAAAGCTGATCGAGGACGGCGCAATTTCGAAGCGGACTGTGGAGATGGCACAGCAGGAACTGGCGAGGGCGGAGGCCGACGTCGCTGCGGCTCGCACAGCACTGCGACTGGCAGGCGGATCCAGCCATGGCCGCGGAAGCTTCGTGCTCACTTCGCCGCTCTCAGGCACGCTGGTGCGTCGACCCGCCGTCGTCGGCGCCTACGCAACCGCCGACACGTCACTGGGCACCGTGGCCAACACCTCCACGATGTGGGCGTTGCTCGATGTTCCAGAAGCCTCGGCCAGCGCGCTAGCAATCGGACAAGCCGTAAGCATCGTCATCGACGGCAGCGGCGACGACAGCCACCGCGCCGAGATCACCTGGGTCGCCTCCGAGGTGGATCCAAAGACGCGGATGGTTGCGGCCAGGGCTCAGATTGAAAACAAGGCAGGCACGGTTCGGGCGAATCAGTTCGCGCGAGCTGTGATCGCGACCCGCTCGTCAACGGACGTGGTGATGGTGCCCCGCGATGCGCTACAGCGCTTTGGCGACAAGACGCTCGTTTTCGTTCGTCTGAGTGCCGGCCTCTACGAGCCTCGCGTGGTTGTGCCAGGGCCCGGCGGCGCCAAGGAAGTCGGAGTCACGGGCGACTTGAAGCCGAACGACGCCGTCGTCACGACTGGCGCGTACCTGCTCAAGACGGAGCTGTCGCCGGAGAGCATTGGCGCTGGATGCTGCGAAGTTGAAGCACCCGAGGCCAAGTAGCCGTGCTCACTCAGCTCATCGACCTCTGTCTTCGTCGCCGCGCCATCGTGCTCGTCGTCGCTCTGCTGCTAGCGGCGATGGGTGTCGCCAGCCTCCAGAGGCTGCCCTTCGACGCCTTTCCGGACACGACCCCGGTGCAGGTGAGCATCAACACGATCGCACCGGCGCTGTCGCCGCTCGAGGTCGAAAGGCAGATCACGTCTGTGGTCGAACAGTCGATAGGCGGGCTGACGGGCCTCACGGAGGTGCGTTCCGTTTCCAAATTTGGATTCTCCCAAGTCACAGCGATCTTCGACGACGAAACGGACATCTACCTGGCGCGACAAGTGCTGAGTGAACGACTGGGAACCGTGGAGTTGCCTGCAGATGTCGGTCGGCCATCCCTTGGCCCCGTGTCGACCGGTCTCGGCGAGGTCTTCCAGTACATCGTGAAAAGCGACACCCTGTCGC
>CALMUT010000318.1 GCA_937872925.1 uncultured Myxococcales bacterium
CCTCGCTCAGACCGAATCGAACGCACCGCCCTCGAGTTTCCGCGCCGGCGCGGACCGTCGAAGGCGAGGACTTCGCGCCGCGCGAGCCGTGCGGCGCCCACGCCCACTCCCGCTCTCGCAAGTGGCGCAGCGCCCGCTCCCGCTCTCGCAAGTGGCGCAGCGCCCGCTCCCGCTCTCGCAAGTGGCGCAGCGCCCGCTCCCGCTCCCGGAGGCGCCCACGCTCAAGCACGCTCGCGCCCACGCGCGAAGGCGCCCGCGCCGAAGAAGCGCGCGGGCGTCCCCCGCCCCACTCAGTACAAGATCCGCACCAACGTACCAATCACGTGATTCATCCGATCCAACAGCCGTGCATCCAACTTCGGCACGTATCCCATGGCCTCCGCAACCTGCAGCCCGGCAAGAGTCTCTCGCGCTTCTCCCAAGGCGATGTCGTAGGCGTTGCGCCGACGCCCCGCGCGTAACCCCGAACCTTCGGCGAGGTTGTGCACGACGCCCTTGATCGCCCTGCGCAACTGCCGTGCATGATCGGGATCCGAGCGCGCGATGCGCTCCAACAACGGCCGAAGTTGCTGCGCGATTTCAATACTGACGGGTTGAATACGTAACATGGACTCCTTCTTTCTGTTTCTCCCTCTCAAGAAACACGCCGCCGAGCACCGGGCGACGATCAGAATTCACGAGGAGAGGAAAGCGTTCCGCTCGCGCCCACTCTCGCGCACGCGCTCGCACAAGAAGCCCCCCGCCCGGAGTCGCAGGCGGAGTCCAGCCCGAAGCCAGCGACCGGCGCTGGGCGAGCGCCAGCCAGCGGCTCGACGCCGCCGATCACCGGGCGACGATCAGAATTCACGAGGAGAGGAAAGCGTTCCGCTCGCGCCCACTCTCGCGCCGACTCTCGCGCCGACTGTCGCGCCCGCTCCCGCGCCCACGCCCACGCACGCTCCCGCTCCCGCGCCCACCTCAAGGATGCACAAACATAATCGTGCCCTTCAACGGCAACAACACTCCGTGCCAACCGATGGGAACTTGCGGCTCCGTCCAGTGGAAGATCCGGCGCGCGTCTTCCGGCGTCAGGTTGATGCAACCGTGACTCTTGGGCGTTCCAAACCGGTCATGCCAATACGCGCCGTGAAGGGCATACCCCTCCTTGTCGAAGTACTGCACGTAGGGCACGTCGCGCAGTTCGAATTCTTCGCCGATTTCGTCGGAGCTCATGGTGGCAGCGACGTGTTTGGTGTGGATGCGAAAGATCCCGCGCTTCGTCGCAGTCGTGTGTTTCGGATCTTCCAATCCAGCCTCGCCACTGCTGATCAGCGTCGCATACACCGGCTTTTCGCCTTCGTAGAGCACGACGGTCTGTTTGGTGAGGTTCACGTCCATCCACTTCTCGCCGTTCTTGCCCCATTTCGGCATGCGCTTCGCAGGGTCGAGCCGAGAGCCGTCACGGTCGCTGATCCACTTGCCGTCGACCGTTTCGTAGTGAAGGCGTTTCTTGAAAAACTGCTGCTTGCCTGTCAGTTTGTGGGCGGACCAGTAGGGCGCGGTCCCCGCGTCGATCAGCTTGTTCCCGCTCTTCTGATACAGCCAGAACTTCGCGCCCTCGCGCCGCACGAATACAAACGGAAGCTCGACGTCTTTTCCGATCAGCACGCCGTGATGGTCGGAGCCACGGATGGGCCGAAAGCGATCCGTCGGCATCAGTTGGAGATCCGTCGTGACGCCGTAGCGACGCCCTTCGAACAGGAACGTCTGTAAGAAGGAGTAGCCCACGCGGTGTCCCATGCGGCCGAGGGTCAGGGAGTTCTCCCGGGGCTTTCGATAGATATTCGGGGTGGAACCGCCAGCTTGCAGGTACGGTGGCAGCGGGTCGCTGGTCTTGTCGCTCCAGGCTTGGGCGGGATCCGGCGGCTGTCCCGGAGCGCCGAGCCAGACTTCCTGGGCGTAGCCAGCGCCAATTTCCCCCTCGGCTTCCAGCCACTTGGGCATGCGCTCGTCGATGTCCGGCTCTGCTTTGCGCAGTTCGTCAGAATTGGGCAGCCGCGCGTAGGTCGGGCCGGCCTTGCGGACCGTTCCGTAGATGTAGGGCAGCTTGCGACTTGGATCCGGCGGGTGCTCTTGGGTGGCCAGCACGATCGGATCTTTCGGGTCGAGGGTGGCGCGCCCGCCAACACAGACGAAGCCATCCGGCTCCACCGGGTACCAGCCCGCTTTGCAGCGATCGAATCCCGCGGGCTTGTCAGCCGTGGGGCTCGATGCGCCCGCCCGCATGTAGCCCAAACGCCTCGAATCCCGGGAGGGCCTCGCGTAAATCCATGTACGGAGGCCCTTGCTGAACACCCGCGGACGCGCCGCATCGACAACCGCTGCGGTCCAAGGGCGGTGTTCGCCTGCCAGCGTGACGACGGGCGACATCTTCGCGCGCAGCTCCGGCGGTGGATCTTCGGCGGGCGCGGCGCTCTGCTCCACCGCCGCGCTGCCCTGGGTCGGCACGCTCTTCTGCGCCGACGCCGCAGTGGGTGCGTCTTCAGTCTGGCTGCACGACGAAACGCCGATGCACGCCAGCAGGGCCGCGATCCGCGTGGGCTTGCGCATGGGCCACAGGTCTAGCCGACACGTACGGTCCGCGGCCAAGATTTGGACACTCTCCGTTCCCGCCACGGAAATGCCCGGGGCATAGACGTCACAGCACCTACAAGAATATTCATTAATATCCAGCGGTTGTAAACCATTACTCAAGCAAACTCTAGGCTTGGGTTGGCCGCCACGACTTCTCGCTTTAAAGCGGCACCACCACTGCTAAGGTCCGCCACCGCACATGCTTATCCTGCATGCGGAAGCGGGCGTAGTTGAGGTTGGCAAACGAGGCCGGCCCCACGCGACCTGGATGACGGCGATGGGTTTTGTGGCCATGGCCGTGCTCCCATGGCTCGGAACTGGACCCATGACAGCGGCACGTTGGGCGGCGACCTGCGCTCTTCTGCTGCTGGCTGCCGCGCTATTCGCGTTTGCGCGGCGGCCCAGCACCCGGCTGCGGCTTCGCAGTGACGGCTCACGCATTCACGTGAATGGTAACAGCGCGGCACTCGCGGACGCCGACCTGATCTTGGAGGCCGGCCAGCTCACTGTCGGTACGCCTCGCTCGCGCTACCAAGTCTGTTTGCGCCTACCTAACGTCGCACCCATCCTGCTGCTCGAAGGGCGCTCTCCGGACCGCGTCCTCATGGACCTGCGACAGATCGTCCGGGAACTCAAGCTTCGGGTGCACAGTGGCTGGGGACTCCCGAGCGCTGCGGAGCCGTGGAAGGCCAGCCAAGGCGACGCATCCCTCCCCCGCTGCGTGCTGTCGCTCCAGCCCCACCAGCGGCAGCGCCGGGTGGCCCTCACCGTCGCCCTGGGGACCGTTGGCATGGCGGTGGCCATGTCGCTCATGATCTCCGCCCGTATCGACCGCGGCCAGACCATCGGGAGCGGCAGCTATGCCCTCGGCGGTCTCACGCTCTTGATTGCGATGTTGATTGCCCTGGGCGTTGGCACGGACCGCCGCGTGGCCACCCTGGGGCCGGCCGGCCTCGAGCTTGAGCGCCGCATCTTCGGCCTTCGTCTGAGCGTCCGCCGGGAGCCGGCCGAAGGCTGGGTCGGCGCGTACCGCGTCCACTCCAGTGAGGGAGAATTGGCGCATCTGCTCATGGACTTTGGCGACCGTGTGGTGTCGGTGCCTTGCGCCGGTGAGAGCGAGTTGGATGTCGCGGGATTGCTCCGAGCGCCGCCGCCCTAGGGCGCTTCTGGGCCCCGCTGCACTAGTCTTCGGTGAGGCGCACAGCACCGGGTGCGCACTCCCGTAGGAATTGCCTGGACGTACCGGTCTTTGGGATCAACTCGATGCGGATCGTTTCCCCCGCTTTGCAGCTGACTTCGCCGACATAGGGTGAGTGCCCGACCTCGGTGCCGTTGATCCGAACCTCGGATCGGTCCTTGCCGATGGAAACGACCACCGGGATCCGCAGCGAGGCGCCCCGCACGGCAGTTGGGCCAGCGGGCGGCGGTTTGGGCGCCGGCCTGGGAGGGTCTGCGGTCACAATGGGTCGGTCCTTGATGGCGCTGGGCACGAGATCCGGCGCCGTGCGGGCAACGGTGCCGGTCACGGCGGATAGCGCAAAGCGAGCAGTCGCGACGAATACAAGCAGCGCCGCAGCAAGGCGGGCGACGGAACTGGCAACCGCAATGCCCGCGCGCATCAGCCTGCCACCCGCAGCACTTCCGCGAGAGAAGTGTCCCCAGCACGGGCTACTCGCAGCCCATCCCGGAGCAGGCTGACCATGCCTTCGGTTTGGGCGACGGCTTCAATCTCCGTGGTCGGCGAGCGGTCATGGACTGCCTTGCGTAGGGCTTCGTCCATGATCAACAACTCTGCGATCGGCGCCCGACCAACGAAACCTTGGTCGTCGCAGAAGTCGCAACCGATTGCCTCATAGTAAGTGCCCGGAGGAACGACAACCCCAGCTTGACTGAAGCGGTCTTCAATCATCGCTTCGGGCTTGGTCTCCTTGCGGCACGCGGTGCACAGGGTGCGCAACAGTCGTTGAGACAAGCAGCCGGCGGTCGCACTGGCGAGCACAAAGGGCTCGACCCCGATGTCGATCAACCGCGCGAAGACGCCGGCTGCGCTGTTGCCATGCACGGTGGTCAGGATGAGATGCCCCGTCAGGCCCGCTTGCATGGCAATCTCCGCGGTTTCGTGGTCGCGGATTTCGCCCACCATGAGCACGTTCGGATCTTGGCGCAGTACGCTGCGCAGGACACTGGCGAAGTTCATGCCAGCTTTCTGATTCATTTGGGTTTGCGTCGCGAAAGGCAACTCCAGTTCGATGGGGTCTTCGAGGGTCACGAGCGCGGTCGTTTTGCTCCGGGTCCGCGCGATGTGTTTCAGACACGCGTAAAGCGTCGTCGTCTTGCCACTGCCCACGGGGCCGGTGACGAAAATGAGCCCTTGGGGTCGCGCAAGAACGGCTTCTAGACGCTTTTGGAAATCCGGCGCGAAACCCAGTCCGGGCAGATCGAAAACGTCTCGGCTGCCCCGGACGATTCTGAGCACGACGCGCTCGCCGTTTTCCGTCGGCAGGGTCGACACTCGCGCCTCGATCGCGCCGGCATCGAGATAAGTCACCAATCGCCCGTCTTGGGGTGACTTGGCAACCGTATCCAAACGCGCCATCACCTTCACGCGGGTGGCCAGCAGCGGCGCAATTGCAGGAGGAACGACGGCGACCTCGTGCAGTGTGCCTTCCACCCGAAGCGTCAGGCGCACTCCGTCTTGGTTTGGCGAGATGTGGATGTCGCTGGAACGGGTGCGGACCGCGCCACGTAGCAACTCGTCAAAGAGCGCGACAATGTTGGCTTCGCCTTCGGCGCACTGGAGCACTCGCCGCTGGGTCTGCGAGAGGGCTTCCTCGAGGGTGGATCCAGACATTTCTGAAAATGTGGGCGACCGTGGCGGTCGCCGCACACTGAGCACGGTATCGACAATCGTGAGCACGGCAGCGACGGCCAGGGAGCCCCCGGCAAGGGTGACCAGCCAGCGCCACGCCGCCCCGGCAAAAACGACCCGGGCGTGACTCGCAACACTGTCCTGCAGCGCAACGAGGGTGATGGAGTCGAGCTGAGAAGCGAGGGTGCCGATCCCCAAGAGCAACAGCGCGGCAGAGAGCGCAGCCAGCAGCTTCGTCCAGCTTCCCACTTAATCCGTCCCGCCGCGCATGGCCCCGATTGTCCCCCAGCCACCACCGTCCACGCTAAAGAATGGCGCCGTTGGCAACCGGCCAGCGGGCCCAATTCCAGGATTCCTCGGAGAAATGCCCGCACCTTGTGATTCTCCGCAAGATCCGCGCAAGCTCCACGTCGAAGAAAGAGGAGGTTCGTCGCTATGCAAAACACCATTCGAAGTCTTGCCGCGCTGACGGCGTTGGGGGGCGTGCTGTGGGCGCTGCCGGTGGTTGCCGAGGGACAGGGAAAAACCAAGGTGGAGGTCGCGAAAGAAAAACGCGCCGAAGCGCGTGAAAAGACCCAGGCCGCCCGGGAGAAAGTCAAAGACGCCATCAAGAAGACTGCCGCGGGAGCGGAAGGCGCCAAGGAAGCCCGGGAAGCAGCCAAGGAGGCGCGCAAAGAAGCCAGAGAGGCGCGTGGCGACGCCGTCGAAGCAACCGGCGACGCCAAAGACGCCCTCAAAGCGCGTTGGAAGAAGCTGCGAGAGACACGCAAAGAGCGCCGCCAAGAGCGCAGAGCCAAGATCAAAGAGAAGTGGGGCGAAGACGTGCTGAAGCGTCCCGCGGTCCGAGCGGAGCTCAAGATCCATGCGCGGCGGGTCGCCCGGCTCAACCGCATCCGCGCGCTGGCAAAAGCTGACGGCAAGGACGCTGTCGTGGAACGGGTCGACAAGATCCTGGCGAAGGAAAACAGCCGCCACGACAAGCACATGGAAACACTCAAGTCCAAGACGGGAGACGCCCAATGAAACGCGCCGCGTACCTAGCCTTGGGACTTTGCCTGTTCGGCACCGGCTGCGACAAGACGGAACAAGAAGCGGCGCCTGCCCCTGCAGCCACTCCTGCCTCCGCCGTAGAGTCCTCCGGCGCGGAGCAACCTGCGGTGGCGACGGACGAGTCGGATATCCCCACCGAACAAGATTTCGAGGACGAGGCAGAGACCCAAATCACCGCGTCCAACTTGGAGTCGGAACTGGATAACCTGGAAAAGGAAATCGGCGACTAGTGCGGCGAGTCAGCTTGGGCTAGCGGAGACAGCCGGCCTACGCTAAGGGGAGCCACGACGCTATGCTCCGAAAACTCTCGTGGTTCCCCATTCTTTTCGCGCTGTTTGCGTGTGACGACAAGAAAGACGCTGCGCCCGCTGCAGCATCTAATGCGCCAGACAAAGCCCTCGTCAGCGCGGCACCTTCGGCGAGTGTTGCGGTCCCGAAACCCGCGGGCCCCAGTCGGCCGCTCAATGTGTTGCTTGTCACCGTGGACAGCATGCGCGCCGATATGCCTTGGCAAGGATATGAGCGGCCCATCGCGCCCAATCTGAGCAAGCTGGCTGAAAAGAGCGTCGTGTACACCCGGGCCTACTCGCCGGCTCCCTATACGGCGCAGACTGTGGCCGCGTGGCTCAGCGGCAAGTACGCCAGCACGACCTACCGAGCGGGCTGGTTCTTCGCAGCCTATTCCAAGCAGAACACCTTCTTCACGGAAGTGCTCCAGGACAAAGGGATCCGGACGATCGGCTGGCAGGGGCATATGTACTTCGGTCGCGGCAAGGGCCTCGACCAAGGCTTTGACGTGTGGGAGCTCGCTCCTGGGATCCGCTTCGACCCGAACACGGACAACGAGATCACGAGTGAGAAGCTGACCAAACTGGGCATCGAGCTGCTCGGCAAGCCCGAAAACACGAGCAAGCAGTTCTTTGCGTGGGTCCACTACATGGATCCCCACGACCAATACACCAAACACGCCGACAGCCCTGACTTTGGCAATAAGAACCGGGATCGCTACGACAACGAAATCCACCACACGGACAAATGGATCGCCGAGCTATTCGCCTGGGGCGAAAAGCAGCCTTGGTGGAAAGACACGGCCATCATCATCACTGGGGACCACGGCGAGGCCTTCGGAGAGCACTCCATGTGGAAGCACGCATTCGAGGTGTGGGAGGTGCTCGTGCGTGTTCCCCTCATCGTCTACGCACCGGGCATCAAGCCGCAGCGCATCGACGCGCGACGCTCCACGATCGACTTGGCGCCGACGATCATGGAGCTCTTGGGACAGGCGCCTCTGGAGCAATTCCAGGGCAAGAGCATGGTCAAAGAGAGCTATGGCGCCGAGGCTCCGGAAAGCCGGGAACCCATCGGGGTCGAGCTCTGCGAAGACAGTCACAACCCACCCCGACGAGGCGTGATCCAAGGTGACTACAAGCTGATCGTCTGGGGCAAAGGCTGGAAGTACCTGCTGTTTAACCTGAAGGACGACCCCGGCGAAGAAAACGACCTCGCCAAGAAGGAGCCAGAGAAGCTCGAGGAAATGAAGAAGCTCTACGAAGCCACCTTTGCGAAACTGCCCTTCGTCGAACCCTATGGCGGCATGAAGCTCAAGGGTGGCAACACGGCGAAGGGCCCCATGGGCCCGCCCGCCAAACCGAAGCCCGAAGAGGCCGCGCCGTGAGCCTTCGCCCGACATGGGTCGCATTCGCAGCGCTCTGCTCTGCCCTGGGCTGCGGCGCCAGCCCCGTCGCCGAACCCGGTCCCGCACCCTCCCCAGCGGCCCCGGCTCCACCACCGCCGGTGGCAGCACCAGTGCAGACGAACCCAGCGCCAGCCACGCCGATTCCCGAACCGCCCACCCAAAAAGGCCCGTTCAACGTGCTGCTCATCTTGGTCGACTCCATGCGCGCAGACATGCCCTGGGCGGGTTACCCTCGGGATATCGCGCCGAATCTGACGGCCCTTGAGAAGGAGAGCGTCAGCTATACCCGCGCGTATTCGACTTCGAGCTACACGGCAAAAAGCGTGGCAGCGCTGCTTTCCGGGCAGTATCCGTCGAGCCTCAAACGCAGCGGATTCTTTTTTACGAAGTACCCCGAAAGCAACCTGTTCATCGCCGAACTGATGCAGAAGGCAGGGATCTACACCGCAAGCGCGCACGGTCATATGTACATGAAGCGCGGTAACGGCATGGACCAAGGCTTCGACCAATGGCACGTCGTCGACGGCATCAGCTTCGACAACACGACGGACAAACACGTCACCAGTGACAAGATCACTCCCCTGGCGATCGACCTGCTGAAGAAGAAGCCAAACGACAAGCGCTTCTTCATGTATCTCCACTACATGGACCCCCACGACCAGTACGTCACCCATGCGGAGAGCCCGAACTTCGGCAAGACGGCTCGAGACCGCTACGACTCCGAGATGTTCTACACCGACTTGTGGATCGGGAAGCTTCTGGCCTGGTGTAAAGAGCAGCCGTGGTGGAACGACACGGTTGTGATGGTGAGCGCCGACCACGGTGAAGCCTTCGGCGAGCACAAGATGTATCGCCACGCTTTCGAACTATGGAACGTGCTGACCCACGTTCCGATGATGATCAAGGTGCCGGGAGTGGCTCCTCGCCGTATCGAAACGCCGCGGGGCAATATCGACCTCGCCAAGACGAGTTTAGAACTCGCTGGGGTGGCACCCGAAGGCCCGCTCGTCAGTGAAAGCCTGGTCGCGGAGATCCGCGGCGCGGAGGCCAAGCCGCGCCCGGTGCTGCTGGACCTTCCGGCAGACAGCAACAATCCTGAGCGCCGAGCGCTCATTTCCGGCGACCACAAGCTCCTGGTCTACGGCAACGACTGGAAGTTTTCCCTTTACGACTTGAAGAACGACCCCGGAGAACTCAAAGATCTAGCCAAATCCGAGCCCGACAAGCTCGCAGAAATGAAGCAGCGGTACCAAGAGGTCTGGGGCAGCGTTGTCAAAGTCAAACCCTATGGCGGAAACAAGCTCATGGGCGGCGGGGTCGCCAACGGTCCGGCGCAGTAGTGGACGCGTGCTCGTTGCAGCGTCCTGGGCGTGCCTGATCGCCTGCGCCCCCAGCACGGGGCCGCCGCCTTCGTCCGCAGAACCGGCTGTCCACATCCCGGCGGCGCCAGAGACGCACGAGACCGATCCCGCGGATCCGCCGGATCCGGTGCGCCGCCCTCCGCCGACGCCGGCTACGGATCCTTTCGAGTACTTCGTCGGCGCGTGGGACGGGATCGTGAACGATACCCTGGAGACGCAGCTCTTGGTCGAACCGGGCGGTCAGTTTACCGCTCGCTCCAAGCCGAATGTGAACCAACGCGCGTGCGAGCTCAATGG
>CALMUT010000319.1 GCA_937872925.1 uncultured Myxococcales bacterium
ACGGAAATAGACACCCCGCTAGGCGCCGGACTGAGTTCCAGCCAGACCCGGGGTCCGTAGCGCGACCCGACGTACGCCAGTTTCCGCCAAAAGGCGGCCATGTCCGCCGAAGACATCAGCGCAGCGTGGACAGTTGCTTCTGCACCGCAGCGCGATCAATACGGCCCCGCTTTGCGGCGAGTGCCTTCCGAAATGCTGCCTTGGCCGCGGCGCGCTCGCCGGCTGCACGCTGCACCTCACCGAGAGCCACCCAGCCCGGGGCATAGTCCGCGAAGTCTTGGGTCACACGGTCCGCGAAGGCGCGCGCCGTAGTGGGGCGGCTGTGCGCCAAACACGCGCGTGCGGCTTGCACCAAGGGCTCGGGATCCGTGCGTGCGAAGCCATGGGCTTGCTCGTAGGCTTCGATGGCCAAGTCGATCTCGCCCAACTGTGCCAAGGCGTTCGCCCGGGCCAGCTTGGCGCCGGCGTGGTTGCTCACCAACTTGATGGCCAACTCCGCCTCCGCCAGGGCCGCCTTAGCGTCCTTTTTGTCCACTAAAACAGCGGCCAGCGCTGCGTGCCAGTCTGCCTTCTTTGCGTCGGTGGCGATGGCGCGACGCAGCGCTGCATCGGCTCCGGCAACATCACCGAGACGGTGTTTGACCACGCCCAGCCGAGCATGTGCCGCGCCGAAACCCGGTCGCAACGCGATTGCTTTTTCGAGGGCCGCCTGGGCCGCGCTGCCCGCATCAAGGGCCGTGCCGAGAGCCAGCAGCGGAGCGGGTTCGTCGGGCGCGACTTGTTTCGCCTTCTCGAGCTGCACTAGGCCCGGCTTGCCACCGAGAAGCTTGCCGAGTCGCAGGTACGCTTCAAAGCGCTTTGCGTCCGACCGGATCGCTTTGCGGTACTGGGCTTCGGCCTCCGCCTTCTTCCCCATCTGGCTGAGGGCGTGCCCTTTTGCGACAAGTGCGTCGTAGTTGGCAGCGTCTTTTTCTAGCGCCTGCTCCACGAGAGGCAGCGCCAGCGACGCGCGTTTCCAAAGCAAGTGCGCCTCAGCCGTGCAGACCCATTGGTACTCGGGGGAGACAGCCTTGAGCGACGCACATTCCCGTAGCGCCTGTTTCTGTTGACCGGCATCGATCAGGCTACGGGCCGCCTCCAAGCGCACCTGGATCGCCAGCGGGCCGCGCGCCGCTTTGAAGTAGGCGCGCCGCAGGATCCGCACCGCCTGGTCGAACTTGCCAGCCCGCCGCAACGCACGTCCCAAATCGAGCAGGCCCTCGGCATCCTTGGGGGGCGCCTTGACGCGTGCGTCCAGGTCCGCGCCGGCCTCCGCCGGAAGAGTGCAGAGCAGGGTGCAGGCAAGGACGGTCGCTAGCAGTTTGGACGGTGTCATGACGCAATTCCGGCAGATCTGGGCCCGGACCCTCCGGACAACTGCGGGGAGGTAGCGCCAAACGGCGCGGGACGCAATTTGCCCGCGCCCCGGCCGGGTGCGCGAATGTCCATGCGTGAGGCCCGAATATTCGCTAGGTTTCGTGTCGACATCCGCTATCGCTGCCCCCGCCATTGGGTTGGACGGGTTCGGGGGCGCGAGCATTCAGCCATGAGAGGTTGGGTTTATGTTTCGTAACTCGAGTGTGTTGACGGCTTTTCTTCTGGCGACCTGCCTGTTCAGCTGTTCGGAGGACAAGGGCGGCACGCCCGCGGGCGGGGGCACAGGTGGCGCTGGCGGCTCCGGGGCCACGGGCGGAGGAGGAGGCTCTGCCGGTATGGTTCCCTCAAATGCTGCCTTCTGCGCGGACAGCTGTATCGGTAGCGAATTCACACCCGCCACCGGACGCCCCGTCAACAGCTGCTGTGTGGCCGTCGGCGAGCCTGGCCGCTCCGCGAGCAACCCCTACCTGCTGCGCACCACGGACACCGACGAGTACTCGGATCCGAAAGGCGGCCCGCCGGACTTGTCCTGCTTCGACGCCGCGAACTATCCCAAACAGCCGCCCCCCGACGGCAACAAGAAGAAGGCCTCCCTTGCCGGCGTGATCACCACGTTCGCAAACGGCGGTTGTGTGGCCGAAGATCTCATCGGCTCCAACGCGGTGACCGTGGAAGTGTACACCGTACAGCGCACGGGAGATCCCGCAACGGATGGCGCTCTTGGCACTCTCGTTGGCACTGCGCTGGTGGCCAATGATCAGATGCCCATCGAGCAAGAAGTCGTCACGAACTGCAACGACGATCCGAAGCTGAACCGCAAATACGAGTACCCGGACGTGCCGATGTACACCGAGCTCGTGGTGAAGAGCTACGGCAACGGCTGGGCGCCGCTCTACTCCTACAATCTGTATATCAGCGAGGACGATCCGGACTACGACGCTGGCACGAACTCTTACGACTACGACGTACGTGCGCTCGCAGAAGGCGACTTCCAAACCATTCCCACGGTCGCGATTGGCAAGACGATCACCGCCGGCAACGGCGCAATCGGCGGGGAAGTCCACGATTGCAACAATATTCGCCTGCAGTTCGCCCGCGTGGACGTGTCCGTGGGTCGCAAGGGCCTGGTCTACTTCAACGACGACGAAGACGACCCGCTTCCCGACGTCACCCGCACCGACATCGGCACTGGCAAGACTGCACTCTATTCGGCGCTGGATATCACGGTGAAGGACCCGAAGGGCACCTACGCGCGTCTCGCCGGCGCTGGGCTCGTTCCGTCAAGCGACGGGGACAAGCTCGTCAGCTTGGGCTACTTCGATGTACGCGTCTTTCCCAATAGCGTCACGAGCGTGACGCTCCGTGGACTGCGTCCCTTCCAGGTTCCCAAGTGAACCTGGGCGCGCGCACCCTGGAGCGCGCGACCACCGATGCTCTATTCAATGGCAGCTTGCTGCTGGCGCAGCCCACGGCTGGGCACCGCACGACCGTGGACACCCTCATGCTGGCTGCCTTCGCCAGGAGCGGGCGCGCGCCCAGGGCGGTCCTCGACCTGGGCTCCGGCGCCGGCGCGCTCGCACTCATCCTGCATCACTTCGGCGTGCACGCGCATTTCTCCCTGGTAGACGTCTCCGAAGCCGCATGCTCCCTGGCGCGCGGCAACCTCATGCGCGCTGGCATCGCCGGGCGCGTCTTTCGCCACGACCTGTCCGGCGGCCTGCCGGAGCAATTGCGGCGCTCCGCAGAGCTGGTGGTGCTCAATCCTCCCTATTTCCAACCGGGCTCGGCCCGGGCGCCTCGCCTCGCCAGCGATACGCGAGTGGGGAGCCTCCAGCCGTTTCTACGCGCTGCCCGGGACGGGCTTGGACAACGCGGGCGTGTCGCGGGCTGCTATCCCGCCGCGACCCTGGAAACCTTCTTGAGCTCCGCAGCAGAAGTGGGCCTGCACGCCAAGCGCCTTCGGCTGGTGCACCCGTTCGCGGACCGTCCTGCGCGCCTCGCGTTGATCGAATGCAAACCCGGACGGGGTGGCGGTCTGTGCATCGAGCCGCCCCTTGTCGAGTGGAACGCGAAATCCATGCGCAGCGCAGAACTGTCGGCCCTCATCGCTGGCCGCGAAGGCGATCCAGAATAATTGCGGCGGCCGCTCGCACGCTGAGATGGTTGTAGCCGTCCCCTCGCGCCGATTCGACGGGCAGCAGCCGCGCCGTGGCGGACGGAGTGAGTTCTTCGGAAAGCCCCCAACCCGTGCCAAAGACCAGCATGACGGGCGGCCCTTCAGCATCCAGGCGTTGCCGAGCGCTGAGGTAATCCAAACTGCGGGCGCCCACACGGGCGCCGGTCGCCCACACCTCGACCTGCTGCCCCGCCCCATGGGCAGCGCACGCGCTCGACAGGGAATCCACCACTCGCAGCAGCTCAATTGCCCGACTTCGGTCCGGGATCCTTCGCGCTCCGCTTCCGGTGGTCCAGTGGCTGCGGACCCGCTCCGCGAGCTCGCGCTGCGCCGCGATGGGGTGAGTGACATACAGCGCGTCCGCACCGAAGGTCAGTGCGCTGCGGCTAATATCGTGCAAGTCCAGATTCGTGATCGCGGTGGTGACCACCTTGCCCCCGCGGTCGAGTACGGGGTGATGCACCAGCGCGAGCGCTAGGGAGCGCGTCACGGTTTCGCTTTCGGCAAGAGCTCCGGGCGCCGCGTTTGCGTGCGCTCCAAGGACTGCCGCTGGCGCCACTCGGAGATCTTCTCGTGGTGACCGCTGCGCAACACTTCAGGAACACCCAGCCCGCGAAATTCCAGGGGCCGGGTGTACTGCGGGTATTCCAGCATGCCGCCGGTGCCGGGGCTAAAGGACTCCGCTTGGGTGGAAGCGGCGTTTCCCAGCACGCCTGGCAGGAGGCGCACGCTCGCCTCGATCAAGGCCATCGCCGCGACCTCTCCCCCGGTCAGGATGAAGTCGCCCAAGGAAATCTCTTGATCGACGAAGGTGCGAATGCGCTCGTCGAAACCCTCGTAGCGACCACAGATGAACGCGATGCGCTCCCGGGCGGCCAGGGTTTCCGCCGCAGGCTGGGCGAAGCGCTCGCCCTGGGGAGTCAACAGGACGCGGTGTGCGCGTCCGCCCAGGTGCGCTTCAGCGGCTTCGATCGCCTGCACGACGCAGTCCACGCGCAACACCATTCCGGAGCCCCCGCCGTAGGGCGTGTCATCGACGCTGTTGTGGTTGCCCAGGCCTTGCGCACGCAGGGGCTCCAGATGCACCGCAAGCTTGTTCGCAGCGATGGCGCGTCCGACGAAACTAGTGGCGAGAAACTGCTCAAACAGTTCAGGAAACAATGTGACGACAGCGACGTGCATCGGGCCCCGGGCTAGCCGATCAGCGCGTCGGACGTCGAAAGCTCGATGACGCCGCCCTCGACATCCACGGACACGAGCCACGGCTCAGCCAAGGTTTGCTCGGCGCGCCCTCCGTCCACCAGGGCGATGACCACGCTGTCTACGCTGGGGTGACTCATGACTTCGACCACATGACCCAGGTCCTTGCCGGCGACTCGAACGCACATGCCGACCAGGTCGCATAAGTAGAACTCTCCGGGCTCTAGCGCCGGCAGCGCGCTGCGGGAGATTTCGACAAGGGAGCCGCGCAGCGTCTCGGCTGCGTCGCAGTCGTCAATGCCCTCGAATTTGACGAGATATCCTTTGTCCACCCGACGGGCATGCTGGAGCTTGAGCTCCCGGCGGTCTCCCCCTGGCAGCACAACCGTGAGCGCCGTCGCCGACCCGAGCGCGTCGCTCTGGTCCCAATGCATGCGCAACTTGACCTCACCGCGCAGACCGTGCGGCTTGGTGATCTTGCCCAACTCGATCGAGGTCAATCCACGATGTCGAGATGCGCGCGGCGTCCCAACTTGGTAGATGCGGCGGTCAGGATGGTGCGCATCGATTGGGCCGTGCGACCATCTTTGCCAATCACTTTGCCGATATCGCTTTTGGCGACTCTGAGCTCGATCAAGGAGTTGTGATCTCCTTCGATCTCCGTGACTTCAACGCTATCGGGCTCGTCGACCAATGCGCGCGCTATAGTAGCGATCAGTTCCTTCAGTGCCATTCGTTGGAGAGCTCCAGGTGTCGCCGGCGCTTAGTTGCGCCCGAGAGGGGGGTAAGTGAGCTGAGAGGTTTGTGCGACGCCGTTTTCGCTTCTCGGGATCCCTCAGACCGAAGTCGGCTGGGGCTTCTTGAGAAGACGCTCGAGCGTCGCCGACGGCTTCGCGCCATGACTACGCCAATGCTCGATGCGCTCCCGATTGACGTCGAGCTTCTCGATGGCGGGATGGAAGGTCCCGAGATTCTCAATGAATCTCCCGTCGCGGGGACTGCGCTGGTCCGTGACGACGATCCGATAGAAGGGGGATTTCTTGGCGCCGTGTCGGGCAAGCCGGATGTGAACTGCCATGATTCCTCGAAAAAAAGCTATGCGTGCGCCCGAACTTTCAAAAGAAACGGTAGCACCGCTATCGACCAGCGCCAGGCGTCTGGACGAGGGGGCCGGGAACTTAGAAGAAGGCATGGGTCCGGTCAAGGCCCGAAAAACCGGACCTTCTCCCGGG
The DNA here is from genome assembly GCA_937872925.1 of uncultured Myxococcales bacterium. GTDB lineage: Bacteria > Myxococcota_A > Polyangia > Polyangiales > Polyangiaceae > JACKEA01. The sequence continues at coordinate 6,025 of CALMUT010000319.1, forward strand.
TTCCCGGGGCCGGGCCGCGTGACGCGGCGGCCTCTTGCTGAAGGCACGGCGGCCCTGGCGCCCGCCGCCCCCCGCCCCGGCAGTGGCCGCAGCCGGCCCGAGCCCCGCCCTGCGGCTTCTTGAACGTCGAATCCCACGGGCACCTCGTGCTACCGTGGCGGCGCCCATGGCATCCGGGGAGCTCGACCGCGTGATCCGACAGGTACTCGCCCCGCTGCTAGTCACGGACGGCGGAGAAGTGTACCTGGTGGAGGCTTCGACCACGCGGGTCCGCCTGCACCTGGCCGGCAAGTTTGCAGGCTGCCCTGGCAACACGCTGGTGAAAAACCACGTGATCGAGCCGGCCATTCACAGCGTGGCGCCGGGAGCTCTCGTAGAACTCACCTCGGGGGCCATCATCCCGACCGGCGCCGAGCGTCTCTCCTAGCGGCGACTACTTCTTCTTTTTCTTCTTTTTGTCGTCTTCAGGCTTCTTCTCGGGTTCCGCTTTTCGCGTCGCCAGAGCAACGTCCTTGTCGATGGCGTGTGGATCCTCGAGCTTGTTCTTCCGGAACTTGCTCAAGTTATTCCAAATGCTCGCGTCGGCGTACGCCATTCCGATCGTCTTTTGGTATTCGCGGTTGATGGCGCGCACGATGATCGCACCGTCGGTCCAGCGAGCCTCTGCGAAGTTGCGCCCCCGGGCATAGTCCGGTTCGACCATTTCAGGTTCCACGTCGCCGAATTTCTTCGTGAGCAGTTTGACCGCGTCTTCGAAGGTGGCGCCGTAGGGACCGTTCTGACGAAGCTTGTGCTCGTCGTAAACCAGCCACAGCTTGTCGTTGAAGAAGAAGAAGTTCCTGGTGGTCCCGCTCCGCAGCGTGACTCGCGTGAAGCTTTCGTTGTTGCCGTAGCTGTATTCGCCCTTCAACGGGGTTTGGTCGATACCCGTGGGCAGGCTCCCGAAAAGAACCTTGTTGCGCCGGAGAATGGCCTTCTTGTTCTGAAGCTCCGAATCCAGCGTCGCCATGCGCGGGCCAGCCGAGACCTTCTTGTACAGGGGCACGAACTCTTTATCGAAGACCTTGTCGTACAGCTTCGCGAGCTGCTCGAGGCTAATGCCCCACGCGACCCCGCGCGGAGACAGCCCAATGCGCTTCTTCATGCGCGCAGGCCCTGCAGGAGGTGGAGGCGCTTTCGCCTTCTTTTTTTGACCGACCACGACGACCGGCGAAGCATTCGCAGGCCCGGGCGCCATCGTCGCACCCAAGAGTCCCGCACTCACTACCGTGAAAACGAACCGGAACTTCATTGCTATCCTCCCGAAATCCTTCCCATAAGCGCGCTGCTGTGGCACGACGCTAGCATTGCCATGGCGGGTGGCTCAAGCGGCCACCGCCAGCCAAGTTAGACGGGGCTGACCGGATTTTCATGGAACGCAGAGCTTTCCTTTATTTCGCGGGTGCCGCTCTCGGGGCGGTTGCCTGTGGCCCACCCCGCCCCACGACTGCGCCGAAAGCCGAGAAATTCCCCGCGTATGGCGCAGCTGAGGCAGCCCTATTTGGGGACACCATCGCGGAGGATTTCTTGGGCGGCGAGCGGCCGCAGCCGATTCACGAAGATGAACGGCTTTTCCGCCGCGTCGAGCGGGCAGACAGCGTCTTCGCGGCCCGGATCACCACGGTAGACCGCGACTCCCAGGGCGACGAGGGGCCGCACTTTTCCCTGACCGCGCTGCCCGTGGGTCCGGTTCTGGCAGGCCGCGCCGAGGAAACGGCCGTCACCCTGCTGGTGCCCCCCGCGAGCGCGTCTTACAGTTGGGTCCGGAGTTTGGAAACCGCACTCGTCGGTCGACCCTTGATCCTGTTCATGAAAAGATACAATGACGCCGGCGCGGCACGGATTCACTGGCACCTGGAGCCGGACGTGCTTCCGGTGCGCATGGCTGTCGAACGCGCAAAGCTCTCGCGCACAACGCGCAAGGTGACACGATGAAGCACTCCCTAGGTTTTCGGGCTGGTACTGTGGAAATAAAGACCGCGAAAGAAATTGACGCCATGCGCGAGGTAGGCCGCCTCGCCGCCGAGACGCTGAGCCGGGTCGCCGAGATCATCCGCGCTGGAATCACGACGGATGAAATCAATGCGTTCGTTCACGCCGATACTCTACGCATCGGGGCCACCCCGGCGCCGTTGAATTATCGAGGTTTTCCCAAGAGCGTCTGCACATCGGTCAATGAAGTGGTTTGCCATGGGATCCCCGGGGACTACGTCTTGGAGGACGGCGACATCATCAATGTTGACGTGACCCACATCTACAAAGGCTTTCACGGGGATACTTCGGCCACGTTCTACGTCGGCACGCCCAGCGACGAAGCCAAACACGTCACAGAGGTCGCGCGCAAAAGCCTGGAGCTAGGCATCGCGCAGGTAAAACACGGCAGTCGCCTTGGCGACATTGGCGCCGCCATCCAAGAGTTTGGCGAAGCTCAGGGTTGCTCGGTCGTTCGGGACTTCGTCGGGCACGGCATCGGCAGGAAGTTTCACGACGAGCCCAAGGTGAGCCATGTGGGCCGCTACGGTCGCGGTGCACGCCTCAAGGCGGGGATGACGTTTACGATCGAGCCCATGATCAACGTCGGCACCTGGGACGTGCGGATCCTGGACGACGACTGGACCGCTGTGACCACGGACGGCAAGCTCAGCGCCCAGTTCGAGCACACGGTGCTCGTGACCATGAACGGCTGTGAAGTGCTGACGGCCCGCTCCGGAAACCTAGCAAATAGCGAGATATTCCCGGGCTACTTCGACGAATAGCGCCGGAAGGCGCTGGCCGGCGTCCCGGATCGGGGCGGCCACACCCCGAAACCCAGGCAGCCGAAGGATGGAATTCGGCAGGCTAGGCCTACGAGCAGGCTTGACGGATCTGTCTGCGCGCGACTAGCTTCTGCAAGCCTTTGGGGGGTCGGAGGCCGCCGTCGCCTGCCTCCCCGCTAACGCATCGAAATTCTTCAGAAGACGGCAAGCCGCCTATGGCCGCCCGCACCAAAAAGAAGCCCGCTCGCAAGAAAGTACCGGCCAAAAAGGCCGCGAAAGCGCAGCGTTCCAAGAAGAAGACGACGCGCCGCGTCAAAGCCAAGCCGAATTCCCGGGCGAAGGCCAAGGGCAAAGCCAAGCCCAAGGCCAAAGCCAAGGCGAAGCCCAAAGCCAAGGCGAAGCCCAAAGCCAAAGCGAAGCCGCGGACAAAGCCCAAGGCCAAATCGCGAACGTCCGCGGCCCGGAGCAAGGCCAAGAAGCCGGTCAAGAAGAAGCCCAGCGCGGCGCGGAAGTCCGCCGGGGCCAAGGGCAAGCCCAGTCCGGCTCAGCTGAAACGCGCCCGGGAACAAGAGCGCGCGGCAAAGCAGCGCGAAAAAGAGCGCGCTCGCAAAGAAAAAGAAAAGGCGCGCCTCCAGAAAGAGCGCGAAAAAGAGCGCGCTCGCAAAGAAAAAGAAAAAGCGCGCCTCCAGAAGGAGCGCGAAAAAGAGCGCGCCCGCAAAGAAAAAGAAAAGCTGCGGGAAAAGGAGCGCAAGCGCAAAGAGCAGGAAGCCGCCAAGCGCGCGCGGGAAGCCGAGCGCGAGCAGCTCCGCAAGGAGCGCGAGGCCGAGCGCGAGCGTCGGGAAGCCGAGCGCGAGCGGCTACGCGAAGCCGCTCGGCGCGCCAAAGAGGAAGAGCGCGCCAAGCGAGACGCCGAGCGCGAAGCATACCGCCAAGCCAAGGAAGCCGAACGCGAGAAGCTGCGCAAAGAACGCGACGCCGCCAAGCGTGCCTTGGAAGGTCGCGTCGCACAGGCGACCAAGCGCGCGCAGCGCGTGGCCGGAGTGGGCGGCCGCGGGGCGACCACGCGGGTGTATCGACCCGACGCGATCCCCAACCAAGCAGGAACCCGTCGCCAAGGCGCGGAGCAGGCAGTGCGTCCCCGGGTGCGCGCCTCGCAGATCCCTCCGGCGCCGCCGCCGCCACCGCCACCGCCTCCCGCGCCGGCCGTGCCGGACAAACTCGACGAACGCTACGCCGTGGTGCGCGAGCGCCTGGAGAAAACTCCCGAGTCCTTTCGCCGGGAGTACGCTGAGAGCCTGGATATGTCGTGGATTTATCACGACAGCGCCCTCGAAGGTGTCGTCTACACCTATCAAGAGCTCAAGACCGCCATCGATCCGAACATCACGGTGGTTCCCGACTCCAGCCTGCAGCCCGTGTGCGAGGAAATCCGTCGGCACAAGGCCGCCATCGACCTAGCCAGGGATCTTGGCGAAAAGAAGCGCGCGACCATCAACGTCGACCTGATCAAGAAGATCTATCTCGTCCTGCATCCCGACGACGGTGACCTGAAGAGCGTCAAGTATCGCAAGGACATCCCGCAGCATCGGCTGTACTTTCACGAGTACGCGCCGCCAGACAAGATCGCGTATCGCGTCCGCCAAGTCGCCGACTGGATCAACGGCCCCGAGCCAAAGAAGATCAAGGATCCGCTGCGTATTGCTGCGCGAGCGCACTACGACCTGCTCCGGGTTTTTCCCTTTGCACAAGACAGCGGCAAAGTTGCGCGGCTGATGATGAATATCTTGCTCATGCGCGCCGGCTACCCGCCAGCGATCATTCATTCGACTGAGCGTCAGCGCTACTACGACGCGCTGAAAGGCTCGCTGCCGACGATCTTGAATATGGTGCGCGACGCCATGAACAATGGCATGGCGAGCATCGAGAAGCGCCTCGACGAGCAAGAAGGCACCGCTCGGGGTTTCACGACCCAGTAGTAGGCGCCCGCGCCCCGCCGCGTCCCTTGGCGCGCGGCGCCCGCTGACGACGGTGGCCCCCCCCTGGCCCCGGGCTCAGCCCGGTCCAGACCGACCGACGCTGTCCCAGCCTGTGGCCAAAGCCAACTTGGATACCGCGACGTTGTAGGCAAAAAGCGCTGACATATAGGCGAAGCGCTTCAGTGCATATTCCTTGGCGGGGTCGGCGATGTCCTCGTCCTCGAAAGTGCCAATGTCGATGCCTTGCTGCACCTTGATCAACCACTGCTTTGCCAGCTTCAGGGAGCGCTTCTGGGCGTCCAAGCGCTTCTCAGCGGATTCGGCCTCAGCAAACGCTTCCTCCACTTCGACCGCCACGCCCCCAGTCGCGTAGCGCTCCGTCGCTCGCATTTCCTCCAGCTGCGCCTGCGCCTGCGCCACCCGGGCGGACTGCGGCAGGAAATCTAGCTTCCACTTCAGCACCAAGGCTGCGCCGTAGTGGAAGTAGTTTCCCGGGTCGCGCACGTACGGATTCGTTTGATCCGTGACCTCGGGCGCCCGGGCCCACTTCGCGCTCAAACCCAAACCAAGATCCGGATAGTAGCGCGCCTTCTCCATACGCACTTGGGCCGCGCGCGCCATGATCCCGGCGCGCGCCATGTTGATCTCAGGCCGAAAGAGCTGCGCCGCTTTGAGGTAGCGGGGCAGCGGGCCCAGGCTGTGGGGATGCTTGCGTAGGGGCTCGTCGGGGATATCGAACGCGCCCCGCGCCCCGGTCAAGAATCGCAGCCCCGCCAGCGCGACGCGCTCGTGCTGCTCCGCCTCCCCCTCTTTCGAGTCGAGATCCGCGCGATGCATCTTGAGCTTGATCAGCTCGATATCATCGCCTTCGCCATCTTCGACGCGCTTTTCCAGCCGGCCAATGTACTTGTCGATGCGGCGCTTTGCGTCTCGGATCAGCAGCAAAGAGTCCCGGGCGAGTTGCGCGCCGTAGAACGCGCGACGCACCGCAAGCTGCACCTGGTTCTTTTCCTTCTTTACGTCGTGCTCCCCAACACGGATCTGTGCCTCCGCCGCATCCCAGAGGTTGCTGATCTTCCCAAAGGTCCAAAGTGGCACTGCGCCTTCGATCCCCACCTGCCACGCCAATGCCATATTGGAGGTCAGGGATGCGTCCGTGTTCGGACTGTAGACGCTGGTTCCGCGCACGGTGGGTGCGGGACCAATGCCTGCGGTCAGCGAGAACTCACTGAATGGCTGGGTCTTGGCCTGCCACAGCTGCGCTCGTTTGTGGCCGAGCCGGGCGTTGGCTTCGGCGATCTTTGGATAATTCTGCTGGGCCATTCGCAAACAGGTGCGCAAGTCGTGCACGCGACGAGTACTCACAGCGTGTTGGCCCGACGACACGCTCGGCCATGCCATCGCGATGGTCAGTACGGCGGCAGCTAGAGCTCGGCGCATCGCGCGTACCCTAACATCAGCCCTTCGAGGGAATCACCCCTGCACGCTTGGCAACGCGTCGGAAGTTCGACCGGTCTAGGCCCGCGGTCCGCGCCGCCTCGGAGACGTTGCCACAGGCCCGAGCGAGCTGTTTTGAGAGATACGCCGATTCAAAGGCCTCGAGGGCGCGTTGTTTGGCCTCACGGAACGGCAGGTCGAACGCAGACTCTGGAAAGCCGTCGGCCGGGTCGGAAGTGTCCGCCACCTGTGGAACAAGGCTGCTCCGAGTCAGCGGCAGGTCAGCGGGGGTCAGCGCGTCCCCAGCGCAAAACACGACCGCGTGTTCAATGGCATTCTCGAGCTCCCGGACGTTGCCAGGCCAGGAGAAGTTCTCCAGGACACGCATCGCGTCTGCAGCGATGGTGCGGATCTCTCGACGAGCCCGCGCCGCGTGCTTACGCAAGAAGTGATAGGCCAAGACCGGGATGTCCTGCTTTCGCTCCCGCAAAGGTGGCAGTTCGATGGCAACGACGTTCAAGCGGTAGAAGAGATCCTCCCGGAATCTGCCTTGCTCTATTTGCTGCGCCAGGTCGACGTTCGTTGCCGCCACCACACGCACGTCCACCACCCGGGTTTCGTTTGCGCCGACGGGTTTGATCTCTCCCTGCTGCAGCACGCGCAGCAACTTCACTTGGGCCAGGGGCGGCAGATCCCCCACTTCGTCTAGGAAGATGGTGCCGCCGTTGGCGCTTTCGAAGAGGCCCTCGCGGGTTGCAGTGGCGCCGCTGAAGGCGCCACGCACGTGACCGAATAGCTCGCTTTCGACCAGATCCACCGGGATTGCCGAGCAGTTCACGGCGACGAAGGGCGCGTCGCGCCGGCGGGAGTGTTTGTGAATGGCCCGCGCGGTCAACTCCTTACCGGTGCCGCTCTCCCCCAAGATGAGTGCGGTCGTTTCTGTCGGCGCAACGCCTAGTGCCAAGCGGTACACTTCGCGCATGCGGGAAGAGCTGCCCACCAGTTCCCCAAACCCTTCCGCCTGCTCCAGCCGCCGCTCCAAAAGCTCAGTCCGACTGACCAATCGCCGATGCTCTGCGGCCTTTTGCACGGAAACGACGACTTCGTCGTTGGACCGAAACGGCTTGGTTAGAAAGTGAAAGGCTCCGAGCCGAACCGTGCGCACGGCTGTCTCGACATCGCCGAATGCGGTCATCACGATCATCTCGACGTTGAGGCCCGATGTCTTTACGTGTTCGAGCAGTTCCAAGCCGCCCACGTTCGGCATCATCAAGTCCACCAGTGCGACATCGAAAGTCTGGCTGTTCAGCACGTCGATAGCTTGTGCGCCATCGGATGCCGTCACCACGTGCATGCCGCGCGCGAGCAGCAATCGAGCGACGTTGCGGCGCAGCGTCGGCTCATCATCGACGATCAACACGTCTACCGCCCGATCCCCACGCGGGGCTTCCTGGGGCGGCGGCGGCGGCGGCGTTCCCACCGCGGTCGACACGCTCACCCGGACCCCCTACGGCCCCCGCCACCCCCGGTTGTGGGCGGCCGGTCCGAACGGAACTTGCGCGAACTGGGGGGCCGAGACGAACGCGGCTTTGCGCGATCCTTGTCCGCGCTCTCCGTCGTCGCGTCCCCGACCACCGGCGTATACAAATAGCCGTGTTGCTGGAACACGCAGATGCGATTGCCGCCATCACGTTTGGCCTGGTGGAGCGCCGCGTCCGCCGAGCGCAGAAGCGCGTCCTTGCTGCGCACATCTCGCGAGGGAAATAGCGCGACGCCCACGGACAGAGTCATCCGAAACGGCCGCGCCGATTCTCCAAAGAAGGTGCGCTCAGCGACCTCACGCCAGATCCGCTCGGCCACCGTGACGGAGCCGGCAAAATGCGTACTGGGCAAGACGACCAGGAACTCGTCCCCGCCGAAGCGGGCCACAACGTCCACGTCCCGGACGGTGCGCCGTATGCTGTCTGCGACCCCACGGATCACGGAATCCCCCGCACTCCGCCCGTCTGCGTCGTTGGTCGACTGCAGTCGGTCAATATCGATCACGATACACGCCAGGGGGTCATGATAGCGCTCGGCGCGCTTGAATTCCTCGGTCAGCCGCGTGTGCAAATAGCGATAATTGTAAAGACCCGTTAGGTCGTCGTGCACGCTGAGTTCTTCGAGCTTCATCTTCGCTCGCGCGACGTGATCGTGCAGCTTCTTGATACGCAACATCGCCTCGACGCGAGCAAGCAATTCGCGCTCGTCGAAGGGTTTGCAGACGTAGTCGTCCGCGCCAATGCGCAGTCCTTCCACCCGGCTGGCGGTGTCGGTCTTCACCGTCACGAGCACCACGGGCAGGAAGCTCTCGGTGGTCATGCCCTTCAAGAGCCGACACGCCTCCATGCCAGTCAGGCGTGGCATGAGAATGTCGAGCAGCACCAGATCGACGCCGCCGCGCCCGGCGCGCTCCACGGCCGCTTGCCCATCCTCGACGGTTTCGACTTTGAACCCGTGGGTGCGCAGAATGTTGGCTAGCATCTCCCGGGTGAGGCGATCGTCGTCCGCAACGATGATGGTAGACCCCACGACCGAACGCGATACCGGGCCGCCCGAAATGGGGGGCTCGCTGGCGAGCGGCGAATCACTGTCCGACACGTTTCGAGGGTAACACTACCGCAATTGTCATGGGCAGCGCCGATCGTCGAGGCCCTGAGATGTCGGCAGATGCCGGAAAATCCGTGGGCGAACCGGCGCCCACCCTGCCCCACAAGCGACGAAAGCGTCGCCGCGAGCGCGGGGTCGCGAAGGCCAAGGGGCGGGCTGCGACAAATTTGCGTCCCGCGCGCTACGGCATCAGGTCGAGGCGCACGCTCACGTCGACGCCACCGCGACCGATGCGCTGCGCGCCGTCAGCGACCAGCGCGAGGCAATCACAAGGGTGACGGTACGCGGCGCCGCCGCCAACGGCCAGCAGCGTTCGGTTCGAGAGGTCGTAGTGGGTCGAGACCGCGGTGGAGAGCCAACGCGTCCACGCCAGAGTGCCACGCCCCCCGGAGCTCCACCCCACGCCAACCAAACGCGAAAACGGCAACTGTTCGATGTCGTCGCTGGCGACATAGCGCGCCTCGCTGCCGCCGGCTTGGGTGCCTTCCACGTGAGCCGACAGCGACCATGCCCGCCCCCCCCCCACCCGCGGCGGCCCCAACCCCGCCGCTGTATCCTCCGGTGCGGCCCCGCTTGCAGCATCGAGCCCGGCGCCCAGATACTCGAAATCCGCCAGCATGCGTGCCCCAGCCCAGGTTTCGGCGCCGCTCTCCAGGGCGATGGCGCCTGCCCGCGCAGTCGCCGACAGCCCCGTGCCTTGGCGCCAACTGCCGAGCCGGGTGCGGATCCCAAAAAGCCCGGCTGCGTTTCGCTCGTGCGCGGGCAGCGCACCGAGTCCCGTCACCCGCGCCGTGCGCACCCAACCGAGCGCGTGCGGCTCCACGCGGTGCTGCAAGGCTTGCTCCGACCCAAAGCTGCGACGTAGCGGCAGTCCGATCTCGCCCCGCGCGCCGAGCCATAGCGCGCGCTGAGCATCGTTTTCCCGCTGTTCGTTGAAAGCGCCTTGGGTCACGGAAAGCGCAGCAGCGAAAGGTCCCGCGCTGTGGGCGGCGACCAAGCGTAGCCGCTGCAGGACGAGGGTGGAGGTCTGACCCAGATGCGACAGCGTGCTCGCGCGCGCGTCCAGGCTAGCGCCCCCAATCTCGCCCAGAGCACCGTGCACGGCGCTGTACGCGCTCGGACCGTACTGCCACGGCTGGTCGTAGTCCGTGCCCCGAAGGGTGGAGCCCCCGAAGCCGAACCCCACCGCAAGCCCGGACACCTGACCTTGCACTTCCGCTTCCGCGCGGTCCACGCGTTGCGCAGCGGGCACCAGGGCTATGATGCCACGACGAGCCCGCGCGCCGCGAGCGACGTCCGCGCGAAACGCGAGTCCGCCGGCAGGCGCTGCTTCGGCGTAGCCGCTCGCCTCCACCTCAGTGACGCTGTCTTCCAAGTGGTCCCAAGAGACGCGAGTGGTCGTCGTCTCCGTCGCCAGCGTGGCGTCCACGTCGGCTCCTCCGCGAAAGTAGCCGCCGGCCCGCAGATCCATGCGGACGTCCGCGCCCAGGGGCGCGTGCATCCCGGCGCCCGCGAAGAGCCCATCGTCGCCGCGCCACGCGACGCCCGGCGGCAACAATCCGAGCCGGTCCGGCGAGCGTAGCCACAGGACCGGCAAATACATCACCGGCACACCGCCAACGTACAGGGTCGGATCTTTGACGATCAAATCCGTCGGTGGAGCGACCAGCGCCGACGAGAAGCCCAACTTCACCGGCGGGTCGGGGCACGGGCAGAACGCCACCTCCCCCGGGCCTTCGGTTTCCACGCCCCGAGGCCCGCGTTTCAGTCGCAGCCGGTCACTGCGAAGCCGGTAGCGCGCCACGCAGATCTCCACACCTTCGCTCAGCGAGAGGGTCGAAAGATCCCCGTCGAGTTCGACGCGCCCCGCGCGAAAGTCGACCGGCGTGGGCCCCGGTTCGTCGCGAACCGGGCCGCAGATCTCAGGCTCTGCCTGGGCCGGCGCGGACTCAGAGCTCGGCGCCTGGGGCTGCGCGGAACTGGGCGCGCACCACAGCACCAACGCCAAGCCCGCCAGGCGGACCCCAGGGCCCGCCGGCGTCACTTGCGTAGCGCGCGGCGCGGCAGTGGCCGAAACGGCGCGTCGCTGTAGCGCTTCTGTGCTTTCGGCAATTGGATGCGCAACACCATGGTGCCGCCCGGTCCGTCTTCGATCTTGTGACTCGGGGTTCCGGTCGCTTCACGCAAGTCCAACACCAGCTGAGCCCCGTTCTTGTCACGGCGTAGCCGCGCGCTGCGCATCGGTGTATCAAAGTACTCCGTCACCAGTGGGTGCATGTTGTTGTAGACCGCGATGTCCGCGCCCGTCAGGATGTAGGTCACGCGACCGGCCGCTGCGCTCACGACCACGGGGACCTTCTTGTTCACATACACCCAGACTTGGCTGGTGCCGTCTGGGAACATCAGAAACCCCGGATAGGTCGCAATCGCGGCGTTCGGGTCGATCTTGCGCCGCCTCACCCACCGGCGCGTGCGCGGCTTCTTGTCACTCCAGGAGTAGCCACCGGTGACCGAGGGCGCCTTCTTGGCCTCCTTGGTGTCGGTACTGCCCGCCTCTGCGGCGCCAGACTCAGCCGCCGGCGCTTGAGCCGGCGGAGCTGCTGCAGGCGCCTGCTGGGCCCTGGATGCCGGCGCGCACAGCAGGCACGCCACAACGACAAAGACCCCCCGACCAAAGGCAAACGCCCTGTTCATAGTAGAGCATTGCAGCACGGACGGCCGCGCTTGGCCAGAACCCGCGCCCGGCGCGGCGGATCAGCGCGGATCAGCGCGGCTTCGCGCGCAAAGCCACCGTCTTTTGGCTCGGCGCTTTGGCGCTTTGCTTGGTCGCCGTCTTGTAGATTTCGTCCAGCTTGGCCGTCAGAGTCGCGTAGACGCGGGCGTCCGGGCTGTAGAACATATTGCGGCGCTGCCCGTCGGGTCCCACCTGGAGCGTGACGTTGGCGTAACCGGCCGCGACCGAGAATTCGTCGATCACGTCCACGCTGACCTCAGGGTTGAACCAGGTCACGACGCCGAAGTTGTTCGGATCATTCACCTGCTCTGGTGTTTCGCAGCCAGTGAGCAAGTTACACACCTGGGTGCTGTTGTCGAATTCGTACTTCCAAGACGGACGCCAGGAAAACAGCAGACCCAAGGACACCCGGTCCGTGATGGCGACGTCACCCAGGAAGTCGATGGATGCTTCGTGTTCCGCAAAGGCCGAGCCACCGAGTTGGTCGCCGGGAGCGCTGCGCCCGTCCGGGCCCATGCGCACGCGGCCGAGGTCGCCGCTCACGGCCTGCGTTGCCTCGGTGAACCAGTGCTTGTAACCCAGGCGCAGCGTTGCCGAGGCCGTCTTCAGCACGTCCGATTCGCTGCCCATCAGCGGGAAGCCCTGACCGACGAACACTTGAGCGCCGGCGCTGAGAATGCGTCCGTTGTTCGCGCTGACCTTCGAGGTGGGAAACTGCAGCGTGGGGACGCGCACCCCCAGGTCCGTGCTGAGATCCCCATCCGTGTACAGATTGCGAGAATACTGGGGAAATAGCGCGGCGTCACCGAAGGTCCATTCGCCGCGTTCGGTTGTGCTGTCGCTGTTGGTGAACTCACGGATCAGATCGACGCGCGCACGCAGACTGATGCTCTGCTTCGCCTCTTCGGTTTCCCACAGGTAGTACCGGGGCTGGAGGATGAATGACATCTCGTAGGTGGGGTTGCGCGTTTGGATGTCCTGGCCAATGCCGAGGGTCTCGGTCGTGGCGCTGTGGTCCCAACCAAAAGACGTGCCGCGCCATGCGAGCTTCTCTTCCTTCTTGGCGTCACTCGGGGCGCCCGACGCGCCACCCTGGTCGGCCTGAGGTGACGTGCTGGCACCGAAGCTGAGGCCAACGCCGCTTTGACTGGGCGCCGGGGCAGGTGCCGCACCCGGCGCAGTTGCGGGAGCGGGTGCTGGCGCTGCCGCCGCGGGCGGCTGGGGCGGCGCGGGCTGGGTGGGCGGAGGAGGCGCTGCCTCTTCTGGCTTCTTCTCAGCATCGGCCCCCTCGGCGGGCGGCGCAGCCTCTCCCTCGGCCGGCTCGGTGCCTTCGGCGGGCGGTGGGTCGGCGGGTGGGTCTTGGGCCCACGCAGTGCCGGTCACCAACAGCGCGGAGGCGGACATCGATGCCCAAAGGTTCAAGAATGCGCGCTTCATTGGAGGCTGTTTCCTTTCTGCGCGGTCGACGACCGCGGTCGCTCCTCGGGAGTCCCCCAGAGCGAATTGGGACCCGAGGGCTTTCATGAATCGATTCCCGAGTCAATTCGGGACCCTGGGCTCGCCCGAGGTCCGCAATCACGGAGCGTGTGTGCAGGATCTGTTCCCACAAAGGCTCCACTTATAACAGTTCAATATTGCTTACGTTTTACAGACGCTCGGCTGCCGCGTTACGGATCGCACACCGATTTTTGCGGTCGTCGTCGCGAAGCTGACGCCAAGGCAGTATTAGTTGCTGCGATGGATCCGACGCTACCGGCCACGGAAATCACGGCCCTCTTGGGACACGGCACTCGATTCGAGGGCAAGCTCCTATTCGAGGGGCGAGTGCGCATCGACGGGGTCTTCCGCGGCGAGATCCGCAGCGACGACGTGCTGATCATCGGAGAAGGCGCTGACATCGAAGCGGAAATCGAGGTCGGAACCGTGATCATCAAGGGCGGCAGCGTGACGGGCAATGTGCGCGCCAAGACCGCCATCGAGCTGTATGTGCCAGCAAAGGTGACCGGCGACCTGCACTCGCCGGAAATCTTCATGGACAAGGGCGTGCAATTCTCCGGCAACTGCACCATGGCGCCGCTGTAGAAAACGCAAGCGCGGTGGACCGCGACTCCCTCCCGATGCACTCTGAAGGAAGGCAATTCGAGCGAGGCGCGTATTAGGCAGCAGTATGAGAGGTGGAAAGACAACGTGGTGGCGGGCGGTGCTCAGCTCTTTGGCGATGGTCGCGGTGCTGACGCTGGCGCCGTCGACCTTTGCCGAGCCCGACGCCGAGGCCAAGCGTCTGATGAAGCTGCGGGACTCGGTCCGCTACGAAGTATTGACCGAACACAGCAGCACGAAAGCGGGCTGCGCCAAGGTGCATGTGGCCGCGCCAGAGAAGGTCGTGTTCAAAGTGGCAGAGGACTTTCGCCACTACGAAGACTTCATCAAGAAGTTCGACAAATCGAAAGTTGTCGGCCGCGACGGCGACAAGACGGACGTCTACCTGCAGGTGCCCATTCTCAAGGGCGCAGCGAAGATCTGGGCGGTCTTGCGTTTCTCGCCCATGAAGAAGGTCGGCAACGAGCACATTCTCGAAGGCTCGATGATCAAGGGCAACGTCAAACGCATGGATGCCAAGTGGCGCATCAAGAAGATCGACGACGAAAACACCCAGCTGCATTTAGAACTTCTGATCCTTCCGAAGCTGCCGGTTCCCGGCTCGGTGGTGACCGGTGAAGTGGCCTACGCCGCGGACGTCGCCGTCATGGGCTCACGGGATCGCGCGGAGCGCAAACACAAGGCCGCCAAGGCAAAGAAGAAGCCGAAGAAGAAGTAGCGCGGCAGGTCGGCTTCTCGCGGGACTGGCAGTGGCCGCGAGCCTCGCCTGCACCCGCAGGAGCCCAGCGCCCCCGGAGCCCGCACCCCGAAGCTCCCAATCCTCGCCCGGGCCAAGCGCCAGCTTGCCTGTTGAAGCTCCCATCGAGGCAGTCGAAACCCAAGACGGGTGTTGGAACGACGCCGGATCCGGCTCTGCCGAGCAACGCCTCGCCCGCCTGGGGCAAGCGTGCGTCGCGGGTCAGATCCAGCTCCGCGAGCTTCCGCTTCAGCCTGACCGAACTGTCGAAGTCCCCCTGCCCGCGGGCGTGCATTGTCTGCGCGCCTTGGCAGCGGCGACGGAACCTTCGGCGGATCCGAGCCTGTGGCTCCATAGCCAAGACGGCAGGCAGATCACGGACGCCATCGCGTCCAACGTCGCGGTGGTTCCCCCGCACGGACCGCTCTGCGTGCAGGGTCCCACCCGGGTGACCCTGCGGCTGCAGGGCAAATCTGGCGTGCTCCTGCGCCTCTACGAGTCGACGCAGCCCCCGCGCCCGGCGCCAAGCGCCGCGAGTCAGTGAGTCTCTAAGCGCCAGAGCACGGCGCCATCCCGAGTCACGGCGGCTGCGGCGGGTCCGGGTCCGGCAGAAAGCGTTGCGTTCGCGTTTGGGCTGCGCGCCGTGATCCGAGTCCGCATGCGCTTTGAGTCATGCAAGCGGTCGAAGTAGCCCTTGGGCACCCGGGCAGGCAACGCAACACTGAGCTGCTCGTGGCCGAGCGCGTCCACGGCGGGCGCGAGACTGGCGAGCTCGCTGCCGTCCCCCGCGTCGAGGGTGCGAGTGGTCAGGACCGTCGCGGTCCCGCCGGAGAGCACACCGAAGCCCGCGCCCGCTGTGGGGAGCTCGAGCAATCCCGGGGGCGCCGGGAGC
>CALMUT010000320.1 GCA_937872925.1 uncultured Myxococcales bacterium
CGGAGCCGTGCGGGGTGAGGCGGCGGGGGGGGGGGCGGCCCCCCGCCGCTAGCGCCCCGACGCGCGGGGCGCCAAAATTGACTCGGTCCGGGGAGCGCGGTATTCGCGTGCAGGAACGACCCATGCGCCTTCCGCAATTCCTTCTGCTGGCGATCACCGCTACCGTCCTCTCTGCTTGCGGTGGCCGGGGCTCCAAAACGCCAGACGGTGACCCCGTTCGCATGAGCGAGAGCGAATACGACGTCGCTCGGGACCTCTGGCTGCGGCAGCGGAAGCCCCGCGAAGCGCTGGCACATGCCCTTGAGGCGGTCGAGCTCGATGACGAGAACTCCGACGCCGCCCACCTGGTTGGCCTGATCTACCTCGAGTTTTGCAGTACCGCAGAGGCGGAATGTCGCCTCAAGGACGCCGAAAAGCACGTGCGCATGGCGCTGAGTGCCAAGCCCGACTTTCGGGAGGCGAAGAACACCCTGGGCGTCCTGCTCATCCATCAGAAGCGGTACGGCGATTCCATCGCGGTGCTCAAGCCCCTGACCGACGATATCCTGTATCAAACCCCTGAAAATGCTTGGGGAAACCTCGGTTGGGCCTACCTGGAGCAGGGCAAGCTCGACCTCGCCATCGACGCCTTGCGACGCTCCCTCGCGGCCCAGCCCCTCTTCTGCGTCGGGGCGTTCCGCCTGGGGGTGGCCCTCGAGAAGAAGGGTGAGCTAACGGAAGCTGCCGAGGCGCTGGGGCAGGCCCTCGAAACCCAGGCACCGGGCTGCGCAGGTCTTCAGGACGCGTTGCTCGCTCGGGGTCGAGTGCATCAGCGCTTGGGCCGGCCGGCGGAGGCACAGGCGGACTTCCAGCGTTGTCTGGAGCTTTCCGCCAAATCCGCCGCAGGCAAAGAATGCCGCTCCATGATGGCAAAACTCAAGTAGTCTCTTCGGCCGCATGGAGGAGTCGGTCGGACAGTTTCTGCGCCGCCACCGTGAAACCCGTCGCATGAGCGTCGAGGAAATTTCACGCGCCACCCGTGTGCCCATGTCCAGCGTTGAGCGGATCGAGACGGACCGTTTCGACGAGCTGCCTGGCGAAGTGTTTGTACGCGGCTTCCTCAAGTCCTACGCCCTGTCCGTGGGTCTCGCACCGGACGAAGTCTTGGCGCGCTACACCAGCAGTCGACGCGTGGCGTGGGTCACACCCCTGCCCATCTCCAGTCCGTCAAAACCGGCACGCGGCCGGCGCTTTGGCGTGGCGATCGCCTTCGTATTGCTGCTGATCTTGTTCACCCTTGCACTGTCCATCGTGCTCAAGCCCCGCGGTGACGACATGCCCCAAGAGCTGTCCCACGCCGCCGCCTCGCCGCTACGGATTTGTTAATGGGCGGAGCGCGGACGCGCGCGGCGTCCGTCGAACACGTCACCCTTGCACTCGTGGTCGGTCGCGTGGCAACCGGCGACGCGGACGTTATCGTCACGTTGTTCACAGAGAAGCTCGGTCGTGTCTCCGCTTTGGCCCGCAACGCCATGCGCAGTCAGCGTCGCTTTGGCGGCGCCCTCGAACCGCTGCATACGGTTCGGGTGCAACTCAGCGAACGCGTTGGCTCCGAGTTGATGCACCTTCGTGACGCCAAACTCGAAACCGCACGCACCGGCTTGCTCACGGATCTGCGTTTGATGGACGCGGCAGGCCGAGCCCTGGGTTACTTGCGTCGCGCAGCGCCGGTGCACGTCCCGGAGCCGAAGGCGTGGCAACACACCGTGTCGCTGCTCGACCTACTCGAAAGCCGCTCGGCGCCGAGCCCAGACGCAGCCTTGGCAGCGTATGGAATGGCCCTGCTTGAAATCATCGGCTGGGGCCTGGAACTCACGGCCTGCGTGGGCTGCGGCACCGTCTGCCCGGCCGGGAAAACAGCGCTGATCGACCCCGCTCGGGGCGGGATCGTATGCCGGGCCTGCGGCGGCGGCAGCCACCGGATCAGCGCTGCACTCCGAGCCGCGCTGTGCCGTGCCCGGGACGGCCAGCTGGAGGCGATTTCTGACCCAGACGCCGGCCGCAGCATCGCCCTGGTGGAAGAAACCCTGTCCGCGCACGCAGGCTGATGCGCGTCCCCTTTTCCGGCGCGGACTGATAGACTTGAAACATGGTGTTGGACGCACGACTGCGAAAACTGGCAACTGGGGTGAGCGCCGCGGAGGCCGCAGAAGCACATGCTAAGAGCATGCGGCCGGGCGAACTGCTCAGCGCTGTGGAAAAAGTACAGGCCGTAGAGTTCGAGGCCACCCTCGAAGTCATGTTTCTGATGGCCGCCGTTGACGGCAACGTGAGCCAAGAAGAGCTGGAGCAACTCGCTGCGAGCTTCCAGGCCATCGTGGACATGCACAACGTCAAGGGACTCGACCTCTCTCGATTGTTGGAGACCTTCAACGAGAAGCTTGCCCGCGACGGATGGCGCGCCCGACTCGAAAAGGTCGGCGAGCGCATCGTGGACGCAGACGCTCGAGGCTTTGCATTTCGCCTCGCTGCCGGGGTGGCCTTCGTGGATGATCATGTCGCGCACGCGGAAGCTGCCGCGATTGAGGCGCTGGCCCGCGCGTTCGACCTGTCTCCGGAGGAGTCCCAAGCCATCCTGCAGGAAGTGCACGAAGAGATTTTCGGTTGAATCCCACGGCGCGGCTCGCCCCAATAGAAACTGCGGTGCGCGACGGGGCTGCGCTGAGCTGACATGCGCCTGCGCTGAATTGCGGGCGCAAAACTCGTAAACTTTCCCGCCACGCGCTACAGCCTGAGCGGTGGCAGCTCCCAGGTCGTCTTCCCCCGAGGCCCCAAACAGTGGGGACGCAGAGCGGCGTGCCATCACCGGGCGCGCTGGGATCGTAGCCGCAGGCACCCTGGCCTCCCGCCTGCTGGGCCTGGGCCGGGATCAAGCGTTGGCGGCGCTCTTTTCCCGCGCGGCAACCGACGCTTTCTTCGTGGCCTTCACGATCCCGAATGTGCTGCGGCAACTCCTGGCCGAGGGCGCCGTGCAAAACGCCGTGCTGCCCGTGCTTTCCCAAACCAAAGAACGCGACGGGGACGCCGCCGCGCGCTCACTATTTGCGTCCCTGCGCGGCCTGTCATTGCTCATCTTGGTCGTCGTGAGCGTTCTGGGCGTGTGGCTGGCGCCCAGCCTGGTGGATCTCTTCGCCCACGGCTACCGCAGCCAGCCGGGGCAGTTCGAGCGCACCGTCACCCTCACACGCTGGGTCTTCCCCTACATCTTCTTCATGGGCACTGCCGCCCTGGGCGTTGCAGCGTTGAACGTGCACAAACGCTTCGTCGTCACGTCCTTTGCCCCAGGGCTGCTCAACATCGCGTTCATCGCCTGCGCGTTCGGGTTGCCGACGTGGCTAGCGCGCGGTGGGCACGAAGCCATCCTGGCGATGGCCATCGGTGCGTTGATCGGTGGCGC
Organism: uncultured Myxococcales bacterium; assembly: GCA_937872925.1. GTDB lineage: Bacteria > Myxococcota_A > Polyangia > Polyangiales > Polyangiaceae > JACKEA01. Next base: position 3,437 of record CALMUT010000320.1, read on the forward strand.
GCTGCAAGTGATCGCGCAATGGCCCAGCCTGCGAAAAATCGGCTACTTCTCGATGCCGAAATTCGACTTTGCACAACCTGGCGTGCGCGAAGCGCTGCGGCGTATGGGGCCAGTGCTGATCGGCCTGGGCGTGTACTACGTGGACGTGGTGCTGGCGCGCCGCTTCTTGTCCGAGTTGGGCGAGGGCGCTCAGAGCTACTTTGGTTGGGCGCTGCGCTTATGCGACTTTCCCCAAGGCATCTTCGTGATGGCGCTTTCTAGCGCAACGCTGCCCAGCCTGGCGGCACTGGCCGCCCGGGGCGAGCACGACGAAGTTGCCAAGACCTTCGCCTACGGTATGCGCCTGGCGCTCTTCGTCGGCATCGCCGCCACTGCGCTATTCGTGGCGCTGGCCGAGCCCCTGGTCGTCGTCATTTTCCAGCGCGGGGCCTTCGATGCCGAGGCCGCTCGCGAGACGGGACGCGCCTTGGTTGCGCAAGGGGTCGGGATCTGGGCCGTGGCCGCTGTGCGCCAGTTGGTGAGCGTCTACTACGCCCTGGGTGATACACGCACGCCGGTCATCGTGGCCGCCCTCGACCTCGTCGTGTTCATCACCTTGGCGCTGACGCTGCGTGGTCCCTTCGGACACGTGGGGATCGGCATGGCCGTTGCGGGGGCCAGCATTGCACAAATGCTGTTTCTATTCGTCGGCCTGCGAGGAAAACTCACGAGCCTGCATCTGGGGGAGATCCTCAGCTCCGCTTTGCGCACGCTACTCGCCTGCGCCCTGGCTGCCGCTGCCGCCGCCTTCACCGCCAAGGCCGTCCAGGCCAGCGTCGGCGATGGGGCATTCGCGCGTCTGTTGCCGGGCACCGGCGCCGGCATCGTATTCGTGGCCGTGTTCTTCGCGGGCGCGTTCGTGTTCAAGAGCCCGGAGCTCAAGGTGCTCAGCGACGGCCTGCTGCGCAAGATCCGCCGCAAGAAAGCCGCCTAAGCCCCGTCGCTGCCGTGGCCGCGCGCCATGGGCGCTGAGAGACTAGCGCCAAGCGGCACTTCCGATGCCGTCGATCCGCGACTATCTTCCGCGGGTGCCCCAGTCCGACCAGACCCGCGTCGTCGAAGCCAAGTTCGTTGCGGCCGCCCAGACCGAAGCCTCCCTGCCCCCACCCGTGCTGCTGGAGGTCGTGTTCGCCGGACGTTCCAACGTCGGAAAGAGCAGCCTGCTGAACTGCATGCTCGAGCGCAAGAACTTGGTGCGCACCAGTTCCACACCGGGCTGCACCCGGCAGATCAACTTCTACGAGGCCCGACTCGCGGATCAAACGCAGCTGTATCTGGTCGACTTGCCCGGATTTGGCTACGCCAAGCGCTCAAAGGCTGAGCGCAAAGCGTGGGCCCAATTGATCGAAGGCTACTTGGCCACCCGCGTGAGCCTCGCCGCGATCGTGATCTTGGTCGACGTGCGACGCGGTCCCGAAGCCGAAGAACTCGAACTGGCCGAGTTCGTCGCACACACAAATACGCAGCGTGGCCGGCCCATCTCCATGGTGTGGGTCGCAACCAAGCTGGATAAAGTTCCCAACACCCGGCAGAAGGCCGTGCTTTCGGAGCTCAAGGCAAAGACGCGCATGCCGCTGCTGGGCTTCTCTGCCAAAGACGCCACTGGGCGCGAAGCCATATGGCGTGCGGTGCGGCGCGCACTCTCCCTAGAGGCAGCGAAGCCCGAGGCAGCAACACCCAAGGCAGCGAACCCCGAGCCCGGCGCGTCCGACGCCTAAGGCACGCTGCCGACGGCCTCTTTGCCGTCCAAGACCCGCACGCAGTCGCCGTACAACGTGAATCGGTGCGGCGTGCCGGGCAGGTCGAAGCGCCACGCGGGGCCGGCGCGGCTTCGGTAGTACTCGATGCGCGCCATGCGATCTTTGGGGGCGCCCTGCTTCACGGCGTAGGCCCAGACTTCCCGGGGTCCGCAGCGCGGATCCGGCAGGGCGTCGAGGGGCACCGCCCCGCACGGAAAGTCGGTCACATCCGGATCCGCCACCAGGCCCTCGGTGCGCAGATGCACGTTCTGCTTGCCGCAATAGTGCCGGCGCGGAAGGGTGCCCGCGACTCTTGGCGGTTGA
>CALMUT010000321.1 GCA_937872925.1 uncultured Myxococcales bacterium
CGACGGGGGCGGCACGGGGAAGCGGGGGGGTTGATTGCTACTGGTGTTGAGGGTGGCACCCGCCGGCGACTGAAACCCCGGATCTCCAGGTGCCCGAGCGGTGCCACTGGAGAGCACCAGCATGCGCGTGCCCTCTTTGGGCGTCACGTTGGGTCCGAACTTAGTCAGTAGGCCGTGGCCGACGTCGTGCATGCCGGCGCTGCCATCGGCTTTGACGTACTTGGCTTCCAGCACGCCCCAGGCGCGCGAACCGGCAGGAGGAAAATGGCACAGGCCGATGGCGTGCGCCGCGCTATTCGGGTCTGCGTAGCCGATGTCTGGGATTGCTGCGTCGCACTCCAAGACCGTGTCGTCGGGCTTGCCGTTGCAGTCCTCGTCCACGCCGTTGCCGGGGACGTCCAGAGCGCCAGGGTTCGCGTTGGCGTCGGAATCGTTGCAATCGCCTTCAGCGGTGGAGAAGCCGTCGCCATCGCCATCGAAGCCGGAGCCGCCCCCGATGTTGATGCCCGCGCCGCTGCCGCCCGTGTTGATGCCTGCACCGCTGCCGCCGTTTGCACCGGTACCCTGAACATTCGAGCCACCGCCAGTACTCGAACAGGCGGCGCCCAGGGCCACGGCGCAGGCCGCGACCCCCGAATAGATCGTCCACTTGTGATGCATCGTTACCTCTAACCAGACACCGGATTCGGCCGCAGCTTGCATCGACTACCGATGGCTACCCGCAGCACAGGGCCGCGCGCTTAGCTTTGGCTCTGTAGTCTGTCACGAGACACCAAGGCGCGCCGCTTGCTGCGATGCGCCTTGGTGCGTATTTCCCGACGCTGACCCAAATCAGGTTCGGGCGGATTTCCCGGACTTCTTGCGGCTCTTGCTCTTCTTGGCAGCTGCTTTCGGCTTCACGCCATTGGTGGAACCATTGCTGCTCTTGGACGCACCTTTGAGTAGATCCGACGCCAGTTGTTTGGCGCGATTCGTGCGCTCCCAAGTGAATTCCTTGCGGCCGAAGTGGCCGTAGGCTGCCGTGGGTCGGTAGATCGGTCGCAGCAAGTTGAGCTCGGTGATCAGCGCCTTGGGGCGGAAGTCGAAGTTCGCTGCGATGTATTTCTGCAGCTTGTCCTCATCGACCCTGCCGGTGCCGAAAGTGTTGACGTACACGCCGACGGGTTTGGCTACGCCGATGGCGTAGGCGACCTGCACCTCGACCTTGCGGGCAAGCCCCGCTGCCACGATGTTCTTGGCGACGTAGCGGGCGTAATAGCTGGCCGAGCGATCCACCTTGCTCGGGTCTTTGCCGCTGAACGCGCCGCCGCCGTGGCGCCCCATGCCGCCGTAGGTATCGACGATGATCTTGCGTCCGGTCAGGCCGGCGTCGCCATGCGGCCCACCGATGACGAAGCGTCCCGTGGGGTTGATGTAGAACTTGGTCTTCGCGTCGACCATCTTCTTCGGCAGGATCTTGTTGACGCAGAGCTCCATCACCGCTTCGCGCAGCGTCTTGTGTTTGACGTCAGCGGAATGCTGCGTGGACACAACCACGGCATCGATGCGCTTCGGGCGGTCATTCTCGTATTCGACGGTGACTTGGCTCTTGGAGTCGGGGCGCAAGAAGTCGACTTTGCCCGAGCGGCGCACTGCTGCCAGTTGCCGCATCAAGTCGTGGGAGTACATGATGGGAGCCGGCATGAGCTCCGGCGTTTCGTCGCAGGCGTAGCCGAACATGAGTCCCTGATCGCCGGCGCCTTGCTCTTTGTGCAGGCCCTGGCCCTCGGTCACACCCTGAGAGATGTCCGGGCTCTGGGGTTCGACGGCGGTCAGAATGCCGCAAGTCTCCCAGTCGAATCCCATCTCGCTGGAGGTGTAGCCGATGTCCTTGATGACATCGCGCGCTACGGCGCCAAAGTCGATCTTGGACTTAGTCGTGATTTCGCCCGCCACGACTACGAATCCGGTCTTGCAGAGGGTCTCGCAGGCAACGCGGCTACGCGGATCACCACGGAGAGCGGCGTCGACGACCGCGTCACTGATTTGGTCACAGATCTTGTCGGGATGCCCCTCGGAGACTGACTCGGAAGTAAATAGGTAACTCATCTCTTCTCCATTTCATTCATGGCTGTCGTGCGGCGCTCGGAAGTGCCGAGCCCAAAAAGCGCGCGCACCGTAGCACGGCCTCTGGCGAAATAAAGAGCGGCCGCAATCCTGGAGCTGTCGGCTCAATCTGCGGGCTTTTGTCGGGACACGAGCAGGTCCGAGAGGGCGCGGACCAGGGCGGCTCCGTCCACGGGCTTGGTCAGATAGGCGTCCGCTCCGGCGTCGACGCCTCGCAATGCGTCGATGCGCGCGTCTTTGCTGGTGACCATCACGATGGGCGTGCTCGCGTATTGGGGATTCTGTCGCAGCTGTCGCACGAGCTCGTAGCCGTCCATGCGCGGCATCATCACGTCGGAGCAGACCGCGTCAAAGCGCTCCGCCGTGCTGAACTCCAACGCCTCCTGGCCATCCCGGGCCGCGACGACGATGAAGCCCGCCCGCGTCAGTTCGCGCGACAGAGCTTCGCGGACCATGTCGCTGTCTTCGGCAACCAGCACACGGGCGCTACGGGGCGCCTGCGCGGCGGCGCGTCGCGGCGAGCGTCTGGGGCGTGCGCTCTTCGCGTGGGCCGTGATCTGTCCAAGATCCACTACCAAGCTAACACGGTCGCCGATCAGCGTTGCACCCGCTGCGCAGGGAGTTTGGGAAAGTAGTGGTCCTAAGGACTTAATCACGACTTCGTGACGACCCAATACTTGGTGCACGATCAGGCCGAGTCGCTCCGAGCCGATGTCCACAACGATGACGCTCTGTTCGCTGGCGCCAGCCAGTGGCGCGTGGCTGTCGAGGCCAAGCACGACGCCGAGATCCACCACGGGGATCAGTTCTTCGCCAATGCGTAGACAGCGTCCGTCCGCGACTGCTTCGAAGTCGTCCCCGTGAGCAGATTGCGCGCTCACCACCGCGTCCAGAGGGATTGCCACGAGCTCTTCGCCGATCCGAGCCGCCAAAACCTGCGTGATTGCCAGGGTCAGCGGCAAGCGCAACTCCATCCGGCTGCCGCGGCCCAGCTCGGAGTCGATCAGGATGGACCCCTTCAGCTTCGAGATGGTGTCCCGAACCACGTCCATCCCGACGCCGCGCCCGGAGACGTCAGAGAGCTGTTCCGCGGTCGAAAACCCGGCGCGGAAGATCAACTCGAAGCATTCCCGCGGGCTGAGCGCGCGAGCTTCGTCTTCGGTGAGGACGCCCTTCTCCAACGCCTTGTCCCGGAGCTTGTCCGGATCCATGCCGCGGCCGTCGTCTTCGATGGTGACGATGATCTGTCCGCCGCGCTGAGCGGCCGACAGCCGCACCAAGCCTGCTTCGGGCTTGCCCGCTGCCAGGCGCACTTCCGGAGCTTCGACGCCGTGGTCTACGGAGTTGCGTACCAGGTGCAGTAGGGGGTCTTCCAGTCGCTCCACCAGAACCTTGTCGAGTTCGGTGTCGGCGCCAGCAAGCTCCACTCGCACGGTCTTGCCCAACTTATTGGCCAGCTCACGCACGGTACGTTGGTACTTGGTGAAGAGCCGCGCGATGGGCACCATGCGTAGCTTCATCACTGTGTCGCGCAGTTGGCCAACGGCAAGACTCAAGGACGACAAGCCGGCGTCCAGGTCGGTGTGGGTTTCGCCAAGCACGCGCTCCGTTCGCTGCAGGTCCTCCAGCAACGAGCGCTCCGGCGCGGCGCTTTCGCTCTCGCGGCTCGCGAGCTTCTTCCGGATTGCGGGCAACTCCCGCAACACAGCACTGGACACCTCGTGGGCACCGCCCAAGCGGCCGCGCGCGAGCACGATTTCTCCGACCAAGTTTAGAAGTTGATCGACCTTGTCGAACTCGATGCGCAGAGTTGCGGCTGCGGCTGGCCGCGGCGCCGACACCGTCGTCGGGGCGCCCCCTGCGGCACTCGGGCTCGCGATCGGTGCGGCCACGTGTTTCGATGGGTCTTTCAATCGCGATAGCAGCGCGCTGACGTCCACGTCGATGCGCGCCCGGTTGCGGGCTCGGTCCACAATGGCTTTCAAGACGTCGAGGGTTTCGAGCAGCACGTCCACCAGTGGTTTGTCCACTTGCCGCTTGCCATCACGCAGCTCTCCGATCAGATCTTCGGCCAGGTGGGCCACGCGATTCATCTTCTTGAGGCCCGCGAATGCACTCGAGCCCTTCAGGGTATGCAGATCGCGAAAGATCTCACCGACCAATTCGAGGTCGCCCTGGCTCTCTTCCAACAGGAGCAGGCGCTCGGAAAGACCTTCGACCCGATCGACGCATTCGTCCAAAAACGCGCTGATCATGTCTTCGCCCAAGGTGGGTTCCCAAATCGAGTCGTCCCCCGGTGACGCTGCGGATTGGGTGTCCGTGGCGGCCTCACTGGGCGCTTCGGAACTGGTTACGTGCGCGAGGAGCTCTTCGGCTTGTGCCTTGAGGTCAGACTCGTCTACCCGGGCGCCGGATTCGTCGCCGTGTGCCAGGGCCTCGGCGGAGGCATCCAGAGTGTCGAGCGCCGCCTCCAGCGCTTCCCGCGGCGCGGCGTGAGCGAGGGCCACGGCGCGACAAAGCGCGCGCAAGCCATCCGCACCGAGAAGCGCCGCGTCGACTGCAAACGGCAGCATCGCCGCTTCGATCTCTACGCGCCGCTGTTTTGCGTCTGCGACGTCCAGGGCACCGCGGGCAGCGGCGGTCCGGGACGGCGCGAGCGCCAGAAACAGCTCGTAGAGCTGGGATGACCCTTCGCTCACGCTACCGCCTATATCACGCGCACCGCTGGGTCAGTAGAAGCTGTAGCGAGCGCCTAGGCCCGCTTCCACCAGGGCCAGCGTGCTTCCCGCCAAAGACTCCCTCTGAAAACGGAAGTAGCCCAAAGACGGAGTGTCCGTGAGCCGCTGGCCGTCATCAAATTCCGGTTGCGACAGCGCGACCAGCAGCATCGGCCGCAGTCCGAGGGAGAGCTCGAACTTGCCCATACGAGGCCCGATACGAAATTCCGGAGCGACGTAAGCGTAGCGCGCGCTGATTCGCTCCGAACGCGGTCCAAATCCGCCACTCCCCGCAGCGAAGTTAACCGTCGCACTGCGTTTGTCTTGCATGCTGCCGAGCAGGACGCCGCCGCTCAGGCGCACTGTCCAGGGCCAATCGTCCCCGCGCTGGAGTGACGCCGCGATCCCGAGGGTGATGCCGCTCAAGGTCAAGCGGTCGCTTTCAACCCCCGCCAGCGCCGCTGAATTGGGGACTTGCAGCGCCTGGATGGCGCGTTGATTCACATGGGTGCGCAGCGCCAAGTAGCCGGCAGCAACGCCGATGCCGATGCCAGATGAAAGTTGGTAGCCGCCGTAGGCCGTGGCGCTGACGCCGAGGGGAAGCGCCTTCTCACAAGAACCGCTGCAATCGTCCCAAACGTCGCCTCCGAACGCGAGTGCCGCCAGCGCGCCGAAGCTTGCTTCCAAAAAGACGCGGGGAGGGTTCGCCGCGCGCCACAGCTCGGATGCGGGATCTCGCTCGAGTTCGACGCTTTCAGTGGAGACGCGCCCGGGCTCCAGGGTCACCTTTCGGCTCGTGGCCAGGAAGCCTTCAGAGGCGACTTCGATGCGATGGGAGGTGCAGCGCAGTGGTCCCTCCCAGGTGCCACGCCCCACGTCGACGCCGTCGATCGCGACGGTTGCGCTGAGCGGCTGCGGATCCACGCGCAACTCGCAGTCCAGGGATTCCAGCTTCAGATTCAGCACCGTAGTCTTATCGAGCTGGACCGGGGCACGCACGGGTTGGGTGCCCAGGTTGCCCGGGCCCTTGAGAGTGACGGCGTGCGAACCAGGCTCGAGTGCTCCCTCCCAGGGAGTTTTGCCCACGGGCACGCCGCCGATGAGCACGTCTGCCTGAGCGCCTTTTTGTTCGGTAACCCTCAGGCGCCCAGCACGGGTCAAGGTCGTGAGCACGGGCTTGACCACCTTCTGTTCGCCGCCAGCGACTTCCACCCGTACCTCGTAGGGCGACATGCCCGCGAGAATGACGCGGACCACGTGTGATCCCGAGGGCACGCGTACCACGCCGTCTAGGGGCGTCGTGCCGCGATTGCGTCCGTCAATCAGGACCGTGGCCCCCGGCGTCGCCATGCGGATCTCCACGCTGCCGACAAGCCCCCGGAGCTTTTTCACTTCCAGCTCGACTTGTGCGCGATCCGGCAGATCCGGAAACTCACGCAGCAGCGCTTCAAACATGTCGAGGGCCTCGTCGAAGCGGCCTAGTTTCGCGAGGGCGACGGCCGCGTTCTGTGTGTTGGATCGCGTCGCGTACAGCTGTCGGGAGGCAAGGAACTCAGCGAGGGCAGCCTCCCAAATGCCTCGATTGAATAGTTCCAGTCCGGCTACGAAGTGCTGCTTCGCCTTTTCTTTGGACGCATCGCTGGCACTCGCTGCCGCGCCGGGCTGGGGCTGGGCATGTGCATGGGCGCTGGCGAGCAACCATGTCACGGACAGCGTAGCCGCCACCACTCGGACGAGGCGTTGGGTCAGCAAGGAGGTGAGCCTACTCGAAGTCTTTGACGACGCCGACCCCCGTCCCGGGCTTCGGTTTGCTCGGTGGGGGAGTCGCTACGGGTTTTGGGGACGCCGCCGCCACCGCAGGGCGGGCGCCGGTGGGCTTTTCGTTGGCTTCGAGAGCGAGCAGGTTCGGCATGGCTCCCTTTTCTGTCACAGCAACCGTGAAGGTCTTCTCCGCGCTCTCGGCGAAGACCCGGACTTCGACGGTCGTACCAAGTTTGCCCTCCACGCTGATCTTTCCGTCGACGACTTCGACGGGCGTGCCGGCCACCTCGACGCGGGCGTCAGTCGGCTTGATCTGCACCACGACGGCGCGGATGAGGCGTTCAGGCGGCATTGGACGGACGCTGGAAGTCGGCGTGGGGCGAAGTCGGGCCTCGCTTACGGGCGCCGGTACGGCGCTATCCTTTGAGCTGGGCTGGTTGAGCCAAACGCCTGTGCCGCCGGCCGCGAGAAGGAGTGTGGCGCCGCTCGCAAACCAAAAAGCGTGGGGCCGCTTCTTCCGAGGAGCCGGTTCGGCTTGCACAAATCCGGGTTGGGTCGCGCTCTCTTCGTGACCCCCTCGCCGCGCCATGTGCAAAGATTCGGGATCCAGCGCCGGGAAAGTCGAATTGTACCGAGGCGCTACCGTGGCGCGTTCGTCTTCAGTGAGGCCGCGCAGCTCGTCGACGTTCAGGGCAGTTCCCTGGGGTAGCAAAGCCTCGATCGCCTCTCGCAGTTCGCGCGCTGTCTGGAAGCGGCGCTCCGGGTCGATTTGTAGGGCGCGATCCAAGATCTGCGCGACCTCCGGAGTGATCCACCCCGCGCGGCCCTGAATTGCCGGTGCCGCTTCGGTACAGATGGACACGATGAGCTGCCCGAGGCCGTCCCGTTTCGGATGGGGAACGGTGTCCGAGAGGGCCTTGTACAACACCACCCCAAGCGCCCACAGATCCGCCCGGTGGTCGATATTCTTCAGGCCCTTCGCCTGCTCCGGGGACATATAGGTCGGCGTCCCGAGCAGGCTTCCCGTTTGGGTGAGCTCGGCAGTCTCGCCGGTGGGGTCTTCCTCGACGACTTTGGCGATGCCGAAGTCCACCAACTTGACGGTGATGCGACCGGCATGACCCTCGGACAGAAAGATGTTTCCTGGTTTGATGTCGCGATGGATCACCCCTGCGTCGTGGGCGCGCTCTAGGCCCACGCAGGCTTGAGCGATGGCTTTCAAGGCGACGGTCGGCGGCAGCGGCCCAAGGTTCTTCAACGTGCGGCTGAGGTCGTTGCCGACGAGTAACTCCATGGCAATGTATGGTTGCCCCGTGGCGTCATCTGTCGACGCGTCGAATACCTGGGTGATATGCGGCGTGTCTATGGTTCCGGCGGCGCGCGCTTCGCGTTTGAAGCGAGCGAGCCATGCGTCCTTTTCTTCTCCGAAGCTTTCAGAATCACGAATGATCTTCAGCGCCCCCCGCCGGCCCGTGGCCTCGTGGATCGCTTCACACACCACACCCATCCCGCCCGACGAAATGCGGCGAGTGATCTTGTAGCGGCCGCCTACGACTTCGCCTATCACACCAGCACAGAATCTAGCCCGCGGCCCCAGCGTCGCCAAGGGGCGGGGCTCTGGCGTCGGGGTCGCTGGGACGACACGTTCCTACATCCGCCTACGCGACCCGCGAACGGCTGGATGGTGGTTTTCTGACACACCCTGATGGCAAAGGCTGCTACTCAAGCAGGAGTGACGGATAGCGCGCCGAATATCGCAATATTCTGCGATTACGAGAACGTAGCCCTGGGCGCCCGTGATGCGCGCTTCGACGCCTTCGACATCCAACTGGTACTTGAGCGCCTGCTCGACAAGGGAAAGATCGTTGTCAAGAAGGCCTACTCGGACTGGGATCGATACAAGAGTGCGCGGCGCCCCCTGCACGAGGCCGGTTTCGAACTGATCGAAATCCCGCACGTCTCGTACTCCGGCAAGAACTCCGCCGACATTCGCTTGGTCGTGGACGCGCTCGACCTTTGTTACACCAAGAGCCACGTGGACGTATTCGTGGTGGTTTCCGGAGACAGCGACTTTTCTCCCCTGGTCAGCAAGCTTCGGGAAAACGACAAAACTGTCATCGGAATCGGTGTGAAGAACTCAAGCAGCGACTTGCTGATCGAAAGCTGCGATGAGTTCATTCTGTACGACGACCTGGTGCGAGGGAAGAAGCGCGATCGGGTGCGTTCCAAGGCGCCACCTGCGGGGGAAAACAAGCGCGATCGCGCTGCGGCAAAGAAGAAAGACGACTCTGAGGAAGATCCCGACACTAGCAAGCGCCGCAGCGAAGGCATCGAGTTGGTGCTCGACATCGTGGACGCATTGTTCCGCGATCGGGATGACAGCATCTGGGGCTCGATGGTGAAACAGACCCTGAAGCGCAAGCGTCCGAGTTTCAACGAGTCCTTTCATGGCTACCGCAGCTTCAATGAGTTGCTCGAAGATGCAGAAACGCGAGGACTGCTCGAACTGCAAAAGGACGAGCGCAGCGGCGGCTACATCATCGTGGGTTTTGGCCCCAAGGCGTGAGCGGTAGGCCCGGAGACAGATCGCGGTGGGCTACGGCAAGAACGCAGATCGAGTCGCGGGCGCGCTCTCGCGGCTGCTGCATCTGCGCGGCGCAAAGACCAACAGTATTGGCTACTTGCATCAGTACTTGGACCTAGCTCCAGACAAGCTGTATCCGGCGCCGGCGCCCATTGAAGACATGGAGGTTCGTCGCAGCGTCGTCGACCGTGCGCTTCGCACCAGCACCTTGCGCTGGACCAGCACGCACCAGGTGTTGTGTGAGCGGTATCGCAGTCGACACGAGGGCGAGTATCGGCGCAATCTTACGCCCTGGGCGCGTTGGATCCGCCCGGAAGGCAAGCCGCGCACGACGGCGTTGATCTACGTACATGGTTGGCTCGAGCCGGGCAGCTGGGCTGAGGAAGCGACGCTGTTTCGGCGCTGGTCCAAGGAACTTTCCGTTGACATCGTGCATGTGGCGCTGCCCTTCCACGGACCACGCAAACCTCGGGAAGCGCTATTCTCCGGAGAGTACTTCTGGACCGCGGACTTGGTGCGTAGTCTTGAAGGCGTTCGCCAAGCTGCCTGTGACGCCCGCGCGCTGATGGGCTGGCTACGGGATCAAGGTTATGAGCGCATCGGTGTCACGGGTATCAGCCTCGGCGGCGCCATCACCATGCTGCTGGGTTGCGTCGCGCCGCTGCCGGACTTCATCATTCCCATCATCGCGCATTTGGAGCTGGGCGCGGCTGTAGAGCAGGCGCCGATCTTGTGGCGCATGCGCACAGATTTGGAGCGGTGGGGCATTGATCGGCAACAGCGGCGCGACCTCTTCCAGCGCATCGGCATGTCGCAGTACCCATCACTTCTGGCCGCGGAACGTCAGCTCTGGATCCAGGCGCGCGAGGATGTGTATATCGACGCGGCCATCGCAGAACAGCAATGGCGAGAGTGGCAGCGCCCGAATATCTTGTGGATCGAAGGCGGCCACATGACGTTCCCTCTGCATCTCGATCGCATTACCCAGCGCATCGATGACTTCTTGGCCGGGTTGCCGCCACAGTCAGCGGCGGGCACGTAAGCGCTTGGCTTCGCTGCGTTTCAGCGTCACGCGCACGACCTCTTCACCGCGCAGCGCAGTGATCTGCACCGGCTGATCGACTTCTCCGCTGAGCACACGGTGCAAGTCTTGATCCGTCAGAGACCGCACATCGATGCCGTCGATCAGAATGATTTCGTCGCCAGGACGCAGACCTGCTTTGGCGGCCGCGAGCTCTTTCGGAGCTTCCACGATACGCAGCCGAGCATCTGAGTCTTGAGAAAGCACCGCGCCGATGGTGCCCCGAGGCGGTGCACAGGCAAGGGCGCCGGCGGCAGCTGCCAACACGAGGACCCGCTTCACGATCGATATCCGGCATTCACATCGACGTAGCCGTGTCCCAGGTCACTGGTGAGGTAGCGAAAGCTGGCGCTGTCGTCCCCGAGCTCCATTGTGATCACGTAGCTTGGCTGCGCCAGGACGGCGTTGGCCTTGGCTTCGGCTTCGGCTCCGACGCCCATGCCTGCGTCCACGATCAACACTTCGCCCACCCAAATCCGCGCGCGGTTCGGATCGAAGCGCACGCCCGCTCGCCCGGCCGCACCCATCAGGCGCCCCCAGTTGATGTCCTTGCCGAACAGCGCTGTTTTGACGAGCATGCTGGTGGCCACAGTGCGCGCGATGGTGCGCGCACATGCTTCGCTCGCAAGGCCAGTGACGCGGATCTCCGCCACGTGCTCCGCGCCCTCGCCGTCGGCGACCATCGAGCGGGAGAGCTCGTCAAAGGCCGACTCCAAAGCCGCGGTCAGGGCGCTCGGCGCCGGCGTTCGCCCGGACTTGCCGTTGGCGAGCACCACCACGCAGTCGTTGGTGCTGGTGTCGCCGTCGACGCTGCACGCGTTGAAGGTGGTATCCACCGCGGCGTGCAGTGCCTTTCCAAGGGTGTGTGCATCCACGACCGCATCGGTCACGGCAAACGCGAGCATGGTTGCCTGTGGGGGGCCCAGGTCCGGGTGGATCATGCCGGCGCCTTTGGCGATACACAGCACGGATGCGACGTCTTCGGTTCCGGCAAGGGCGCGGTGGGCGACCTTCGGCCAGCGGTCCGTCGTCAGGATTGCCTTGGCAAAACCCGACCATCCTGTCGGATCGAGGCTCGCCACGAGCGCTTTGGCATGGGTCTCGATGCGCTCTGCGGGTAAGAGCGCGCCGATCACTCCAGTGGATGCAGGAAGCACCGAGTCTTCCGCCAGAGCAAGCGCGCGCGCAACTGCAGCACAAGAACGCAGCGCCGCATCTCGCCCGGCGTCCCCAGTGCACGCGTTGGCGCAACCGCTGTTGACGAGTAGTGCGCGGGTGCGTTGCGCGGCAAGGCGATGTGCCATGATCTCTATCGGTGCAGCCCGTACTAGGTTGCGGGTGAGCACGCCGACGCTCACGCAGTCGCTGTCGCTGACCAGGAGCGCGAGGTCGGCGCGGCCGTCCTTGCGAATACCCGCAGCGGTCGACCCAAACCGAAATCCCGCGACCGTCGTGTCTGCGGGAATGCTGATCTTGGCCACGCTCATCAGTCCTCGCGGTCTAGCGGGGATCGCCCGCGGCGGCGAGACCCTGACGCTTCCCCGCGCCCGCAGGGGGTTTCTGCGGCGAAACGCCGCCAGATCATCCCGCGTTTGTCTTGACTTGGCGCCCAACGCCAGACAAGCTCCCGCCCCCGCTACGCCAGCTTAGCTCAGTGGTAGAGCAGCGGTTTCGTAAACCGCAGGTCTGGGGTTCAAATCCCCAAGCTGGCTCCGTGTGTTTCTCTCTTTGAGAGAAACCAGTTC
>CALMUT010000322.1 GCA_937872925.1 uncultured Myxococcales bacterium
GCACAAGTCCAAAACGAGTTCAACCAGGCGAAAGCCGCATAGCTGGGTGTCAACGGAATCGAGGGAACTCCAGTCAAGCGGGCCCGCAGGCAAGCGAACCCAGCAGCCCCAGCGGGTCCAGCAGCCCAAGAGCAGCCTCGAATGAGGCCTCGCTCGGACCGAATCGAACGCACCCCCTCGAGTATCCGCGCCGACGCGGACAGTCGAAGGCGAGGACTTCGCGCCGCGCCCGCTCTCGCTCTCGCGCCGCGCCCACGCCCGCTCTCGCTCTCGCTCTCGCGCCGCGCCCACGCCCACGCCCACGCTCGCTCTCGCTCTCGCGCCCACGCCCACGCCCACGCCCGCGCCCGCTCTCGCTCTCGCGCCGCGCCCGCGCCCGCTCTCGCTCTCGCGCTCACGCGCGCTCACGCGCCTACGCCCACGCCCACCCTCGCTCTCGCGCTCGCGCCCACGCCCGCACCTGCCCGGGATTAGTGCCCCAGTGCCGCACCGCGACCCGACCCCCAAACCAACCGCAGGCCGCGGCGCTTCAAGGCTCGCGGTAGAAGCGCGGGACGCGGCGCGAGATGTTTGTCAGGACTTCCCAGGGGATGGTGCCGAGTTGGTCTGCAATCTCGGTCGCCGTGATGACGGCTTCCCCGTGGGGGCCTTTTTGGCTGCCGAGCACGACGCATTCCTCGCCGACGCTGACACCTTCGATATCCGTGACGTCGATCATCGTCATGTCCATGCTGACGACCCCGACTATCGGTGCGCGTTTGCCTCGCACCAAGATGTTGCCGCGACCGGACAGACCGCGCGTCAGTCCGTCGGCATAGCCCATGGGCAGTGTGGCGATGCGGCTCTTGCGAGCGGCCTTCCACGTGGCGCCGTAGCCGACGCTCGTGCCGCTTTCGATTTCCCGTAGAGCGACGATCTCGCTGGAGACGCGCATGACCGGGCGCAACTCGGGCAGCCAGTCGGGACCCGGCGTGACGCCAAAGAGTGCGATGCCGGGGCGGACCGCTTGCAGCCGAGCGCGGGGATAGCGAATGGTGGCGGCGCTGTTGGCAGCGTGGCGCATGGGAATGGATACGCCGCGGTCCAGGAGGTCCTGACAGGCCAGATCGAAAGCGTCCATCTGGTGGTCGACACTTTCGACGTCGTCGGCATCTGCGCAGGCGAAGTGCGTCATGACGCCTTCGAGTTGCACTTCTTTGAAGCTGTTGAATGCCTCGGCAATGGTCGGGATTTGATGAGGCAGGACTCCCAGACGAGACATCCCCGTGTCGATCTTGAGATGCACCCCGACGGCGCCCGAACCGCTGAAGCGGACCTCTTCTGCCAGCGTCGCGATTTGACCCACATCGTGGATGACCGGGGTCAGATCGTGGCGGAGCAGCTCGCCCCAGGCTCGGGCGTAGTGGCCACCCATGACCAGAATGGGTGTCCGGATACCGGCTTGTCGGAGCTCGACGCCCTCTTCGAGCAGGGCCACGCACATCCGCGTGGCTCCGGCCCGCTCCAGGGTGCGGGCGACTGCCTTCGAACCATGGCCGTAGCCGTCCGCCTTGAGCACGCAGCCCACTTCCGCGCCGCCCGCCACGCGCTGCAGGATGCGCAGGTTGTGCCGGAGGGCCGCCAAATTGATTTCCGCGCGCGTGGGACGGATCGCGTCGGATGGCACGGCCCGCTGCGGGCGGAGCACGCGCGGGAGAGGTGTGGCTAGGGCGCCGCTGCCGGGAGCAATCAAGGGATGGGGCAGGGTCATAGGGTGGATTAGCGTTAGCTGCGTTTTTCGCCGGGCGTCAACTTCCCGACCTATTCGAAGCAACGCCGCATGCAGGTTCGGTAATCCCCGGCACAAGGTTCGCAAGGAACGTCTTGTGCGTCAGGCCGAACTGGGCACTTGCGCTTGCAAGTGTTCAGAACTTCAGCACATTGTTTCACGCATCGGTTTTCCGGCTGAGGCGGCCGTGGCGGGGGCGCTGCCTCCGAGCCCGGAGGCGCAATTGTGGTGATCGTGGGCGGGGGCGGCTTGCGCGGGCTGATCGGGGCAACGGCTTCGGTCGCGCTGGGTGCTGGATGGGCAGCCGGTGCGTCCAAATCCAAGCTGAGGCGGCTGGTATCCCCCGCCACCAGTTGGGCGATGCGTCGTCGGCTGTAGTCCAAGCGGTCCCGGGTTTGGCCATAGGTGTAGCGCGATGCCCACTCTCGCCAGCATGCCTCCCGATGTGAGGGCGCGATGCTGGGGTCGAGATCGAGGCGATAGCAGTGCTCAAACCGGATGTTGCCCTCATATATCGACGAAACACTGGGCCCGCAGGCGAAGGCGCTCAAGCCGATGGCAGCCACAATGGTCCAAACTCGCACGACAACGGACAAGTTGCCGGGTTTGGGGTCCGTCGGCAAGGGTGGACTCATGCTATGCCCAGCGCCGGATGTTCACCGGCCTAGTGGAAAAGACCGGCATTCTGCGGCAGCGGCAGAAGCGTGGTCCCGGTTTCCGACTCGAAATCGAAGTCGATCTTTCAGAAGTCGAACTGGGTGAGTCCATTGCGGTCTCAGGAGTGTGCCTGACGGTTACTGAGGCGACTACGTCTGGTTTCTGCGCCGACGTGTCCGTCGAAACGGTCGAGAAGACGACCCTGGGGCGATTGACGCTCGGTAGTAAAGTGAACCTGGAACGGTCGCTGCGCCTGGGGGACCGCCTGGGGGGCCACTTGGTCAGCGGTCACGTGGACGGCGTGGCGCGGGTCGCCGCGTTGGCCACCAGCGGGGAAGCCTGGAGGGTGAGTGTCGCGCCCCCACCCGAGCTGATGGCGTATCTGGCGGCCAAAGGCTCCGTCACCTTGGACGGCGTTTCGCTGACCATCAATGCGGCTTCAGACTCCCTGATCGAGCTGATGCTGATCCCCCATACCCGCGAAGTGACAAATCTCGGGGGCCTGAAGGTCGGCAGCGACCTCAACCTGGAGGTCGACCTACTCGCGCGCTATGTCGTGCACTATCTGACCCGGGTTGGACCGGTCACACCCCAAGAAAGCGGCTTGGTGGACGCGCTCGTCCGCGCAGGCCTGATGCCTTCGGAGAAAAATGGCTAACGCTCCCAGTCTTCCACCACCGCAGATCGACATCGACCCCGAGCCCCTGGCGCGGGTGCGCGAGGCGATCGAGGCCATCCGCGCTGGCAAGATGGTGGTGCTGGTCGATGACGAAGATCGCGAAAACGAAGGCGACTTGACCATGGCTGCCGCGAAGGTCACCCCGGAAGCCATCAACTTCATGGCGAAGTGGGGCCGTGGGTTGATTTGTCTGACGCTCACCGAGTCACAGGTCGAACGCCTTGAGCTGCCCATGATGCAGGCGCCGGGCCGGTCGGGCCCTCCCCTGGGCACAGCGTTCACGGTGAGCATCGAGGCTCGCGAGGGTGTGACCACCGGAATCAGTGCCGCGGATCGGGCGCACACCATTCAAGTCGCGATCCGCAAAGACGTAGTGCCCACGGAACTGGTGACCCCCGGGCACATCTTTCCGCTGCGCGCGCGGCGGGGTGGTGTGCTGGTGCGCGCAGGGCAGACCGAGGGCTCCGTAGACTTGGCGCGGCTCGCTGGGCTGACTGCGGCCGGAGTGATCTGCGAAATCATGAACGACGACGGCACCATGGCGCGCATGCCGGACCTGGAGGCTTTCGCCGAAGAGCACGGCTTGCTTGTGGTGACCATCGCCGACCTGATCCGTTACCGGTTGCAAACCGAGAAACTAATCGGTCGGCTGTACGAGTCCGAAATCGAGCTCGATCAAACCGGGACGTCGTGGCGCGCGGTCGTATACGGCGCACATGCGGAGGAGCGTCAGATCTTGGCGCTGATCCGCGGTGACGTGAGCGGCGAGAAATCCGTGCTGTGCCGCATGCATGCGGGTTCCACCTTGGCGGATACGTTTAGTTCCACTGCCAGTGAAGGCCGACGCAATCTTGAGGAAGCCATCCATCGCATTGAGCAGGAGGGCTGCGGCGTCGTGGTCTATTTGCCGCCAAACGGCGATGTGCACGCCGAGCTCACCGCGCTTTCGGCGAAGCTAAAAAGCTCCCCCGTGGCGACGGCCAAGCCGGGCGAGCGTAGCCATGGAGGCACGCTGCGCGAATACGGATTGGGTGCTCAAGTGCTCAGGGAATTGGGGGTGCGGCGTTTGCGCTTGCTCACGAACAACCCACGAAAAATCGCGGGGATTCACGGCTACGGCCTGGAAGTGACGGAGAGCGTTCCCCTCGGTCAGGGCAGCTGAGGCAGCGCCGCTTTGGAGCGGAAGGGGCGCGCATCCCTCTTCGCCACGCTGGTCATCGCGCTTCTTCGCGGGTAGATCGCGAGGGAACATGTCCAGCGAAAGTCCCAAGGTCATCGAAGGCGTCCTGACCGCGCCCAGTGGTGCGCGTTTTGCCGTCGTTGCGGCGCGCTTCAATGACTTCATCGTCGAACCCCTGATCGCCGGCGCACTCAATGCATTGCGCCGCCACGGCGTCGACAATGACAAGATCACGATCATCCGCGTACCGGGTGCCTGGGAGCTGCCGCAGGTGTGCGCGCGCGTCGCGGCGAGCGGCAAGGCCGATGCGGTGATCGCGCTGGGTGCCGTCATTCGAGGTGGCACGCCGCATTTCGACTACGTGGCTTCAGAAGCAGCGAAGGGTGTGGCGCAAGCTGCGACGAAAGGCGTCCCCGTGATCTTCGGCGTGTTGACCACGGACAGCATTGAGCAGGCCATCGAGCGCGCAGGCACGAAGGCCGGCAACAAGGGCTTCGACGCCGCCGTGAGTGCCATCGAGATGGTCCACCTGGCGCGGGCGCTCAGCGAAGCAGGGCTTTGAGCCATGGGCTCTCGGTCCATGGCGCGGGAAGCAGCGCTACAGATGCTTTACGCCCGTGAGGCCACGGCTGTGGCCGGGGAGCGCGTGATCTTCGACTACTGGCGCGAGATGCCTGGAGACGCAGAGGGTCGCGCCTACGCCGACAAGTTGGTGCTTGGTGTCGAGAAGGATGTCGAAACCCTGGATGCACGCATCACCGGTGCCAGCACCAATTGGCGACTTGAGCGCATGACGCGCGTCGATCGCAACCTCTTGCGCTTGGGCGCGTGGGAGATCTTGAACGAGCTCGACGTGCCCCGGGCAGTGATCATTGATGAAGTCGTGGAACTCGCGAAGCGCTTCTCGACCGAAGACAGCCATGCCTTCGTAAACGGCGTGCTGGATCGCATCGCGGAGGACGCTGGCCGACAGAATGATTCTCGCGACTAGTTCGGGTTGAGATGGATCTCCGTTTTATTACCCCGAGCTTGCGAAAGCTGGACTTGGCGGGCAGCGAGGTGCTTGCCGCATGTACCTTCGAGAACGAACGCCCGCCCCACGGGGTCGCCGGGCTGGTTGACTTCCGCTTGGCCGGGCGCGTCTCCAATCTGATGCTGCGGGGCGACATCAGCGGAAAGCTTGGGGAAGTGGCGCTCTTGCCGGGCAAGCCCCGACTGAGTTTTGACAAGGTCCTGCTCTTCGGGGGCGGCGATTTGGGTGAGCTCAACGATCGCGTGTTTGGGCTGATCATCGAGGGAATGCTGGCGACCCTATCGGGGCTGCGCGCGCGTAGCGCAGTTGTCGAACTGCCCGGCCGACACGTGGACGCAATCGAGCCAGATCGCGCTGCCGACCTGCTGTTGGAGCGGGCCGCATCTAGGCCGGAGCACGATTTGTGGACTCTGGTGGAGCCCGTGGACGCTCAACGCGTGATCAATCAGCGCATGATCCAAGAGCGTCGACGCGTCCGTACGTTGTGAAGCGTTACTTCGGGATGCGGATCCCGCTGAGCACGGTTTGACCGCTGGGCGCACGATCGTATTCGAGGACCATGCCTTCGTAGGCGTGTTGCTCGATGCTGCCCGGGTGTCCTCCGGTCTCGCCCTGCACGACGTCCTTAGGTTTGCCTAGGTGCTGTTGCACCGCTTCGGGCAACATGCCGAATTGCAGATCCGGGGGAATGGCGCCGTTGAATACGCCGAACTCACCGCTGGGCACACGCCGACCGACGCGATGCAAGTGGATGCGCTCGACGCGCTGCTCGCCATCCAGGAAAAACTCCACGCCACGCCCCAAGTAGCGGCACACGCCAGAGGCGCGCTCTTCACAGGACGCCTGCATATGACGCTCCACGGTTGCGACCTTCGCGCCCAGGCGGATGGGGCCGATGCCCTGGCCCGCCAGCACGGCGAACTGGGGCCCCGTGGGTTTCGGCCAGCGCGAGCCCATCGGCGCGGGAAAACCCTGCTCCAGGGCCGACGCGCTTGGGCCCGGCGGCGCCGCGGAGGTCCCCGCCCCGGCGGGCGACTCTTTGGTCTTTTCGCAGCTGCACGCGGCAAAAAACGTGGCGGCCGCCAGGCTGGCGGCTGTGGATCGGGCCCAAGGACGCTTAGATGTCATCACGGTCCGTGGTAGTAACGCCGGCTTGCCGCCGGCGTAAAGCGGCGACAGCACCCATGACTCCTCTAGAACAGCGGCGCTTCCTGTTCATTACGGGAAAAGGTGGCGTGGGTAAGACCACGGTCACCGCGGCTTTGGCGGCACGCTTCGCGGATGCGGGCCTGCGGGTGCTCATTACCGTCTGCGACGCCAAAGAGCGCATCAGCACGTTGTTCGGTGCTGCGCCCATGACCCCGGAGGTCGTGCCTCTGCGTTCGGGGGTTTGGGGCGTGAAGCTCACTCCGGAGGTCGCGCTGCGCGAATACGGCAGCATGATCCTGAAGAGCCCCAAAGTGTACGACGCGGTCTTCGACAACAGCTACGTGCGCAGCTTCTTCGCAGGTGTTCCAGGGCTATTCGAGTGGGCCATGCTGGGCAAGGCCTGGTATCACGCCATCGAGACGCTCCCGGACGGAAAGCAGCGTTTTGACGTCGTGCTATTCGACGCACCGGCAACTGGGCACGGACTGGACATGTTGCGGGTACCCAAGATCATCGTGGAGGTGGTCCCACCCGGCGTGCTGCGTCGCGATGCCGAGAAGGCTTGGAAGATGTTCCAAGACGAAAAGCAGACGGGCGTGGTGGTGGTCACGCTGCCCGAAGAAATGCCGACCAACGAAGCCTTGGAGTTGGTCGAAGCCATCGATGTCGAGCTCGAGCTCCCGCTTGCTCGTTTGGTGATCAACGCGGTGACGCCCGATCTATTCGACGAAGCAGAACGCACGGAACTACTCGCAGAGCGACCGTTGGACAAGGCCATGCCGGGAACGGCGGCGCTCGCTTGCGGCGTGCGCCGGGCGATTCGTGAACGGGTGCAGAACCAGGCCTTGGAGCGTCTTCGCGCCGTTGCCCATGCCCGGGTTGAGCTGCCCTGGTTGCCTGGGGACGCCACCACGCCCGAGGCGGTGCGGCAGCTATCGCGTCTGATAAAGTAGTGGAACCATTCGGAAAATGCCCTTAGCGCCACTCTCGACACGCCGGCACCGGCGGGCGCGCTATCGTTACCGTCGCCGACATGCCTGATAGTCCCGAGCCCGACCGCGTGCTGCTCGGCCGTTATCGACTCGAGGAACGCATCGACGAGGGCGGCATGGGCCAGATCTGGCGTGCGGAGCACCTAGTGCTCGGCGCTCCCGTCGCGGTCAAGATCGTCGACAGAGACGTCAGCAGAGACGAAGAGGCGTTGGCGCGTTTCACCCGCGAAGCCCAAGCCGCTGCCCAGTTGCGCAGCCCGCACGTCGTGCAGATCTTCGACTACGGCATCGATGGAGGTCTCCCGTTCATCGTCATGGAGCTGCTCGAAGGCGAGACCTTGGCCAAGCGGTTGAAGCGAACCAAGCGCCTGAGCCCGCAAGACACCTCGCGATTCATCACCCACGTGGCGCGCGCCATATCTCGCGCGCACGAAGCCGGAATCGTGCATCGCGATCTGAAACCAGAGAACGTCTTTTTGGTGCAAAACGAAGACGCTGCCGTGGCCAAGGTGCTCGATTTCGGAGTGGTGAAGATCGAGACCGCGGCGCTCGGGCCGAAGGGAGAACGCACGCGCACGGGTTCACTCTTAGGCACGCCGTTCTACATGAGCCCCGAACAGGCTCAGGGGAACAAGACCGTCGATTTTCGCACGGACCTTTGGGCTCTGGGCGTCATGGCTTTCGAATGCATCACCGGAAAGCGCCCGTTCGAAAGCGAGGGCTTGGGCGATCTCGTGCTTTCGATTTGCATTCGGCCGATCCCGATCCCGTCAGAGCATGGGCCAGTGCCCTCGGGTTTCGACGAGTGGTTCAAGAAGGCAACTGAGCGCGACCCGGACGCGCGGTTTCAGTCCTCCCGCGAACTTGCGGAGACCCTGCGAGCGGTGCTGGAAGACGCCGGCGGAGATGTTCAAGTCACGGTTCCGGACTCTGAAGACGATTGGGGCGCGGCGCCCAAACAGCCCGCCCCGGCCCGCGGTGACGCTCGCACCGTGCGCGCTTCGGGGCCGCCCTGGGCGGACGAGCGCGGATCCTCTGAGGCGTCCGCAGAGCCCGTGCTCACCGGGGACACGATGGCGTCCGTCGTGCCCGTGCGACGCGGCCCGAAGCCCTGGGTCATTGCGACGGTCGCGGCGGCCGCGCTGGCCGCCGGGGGCATTGCCGGGATCGCAATGATGCAGAGCGACACATTGGAGACCGACCCCGGTGACACCCCGGTGACCCGGACGGCGCATGTGCCGGAGGCCGTCGTTGCGCCGCGAACGGCGCCTGGACAGTCTCCAGCGCCAGCGAATTCCGAGGATGCCGCATCGAGCCCGGCAACCGAAGATTCCGAGTCCCCGCCGCCGGACGCCGCACCGGCGCGCGACGCAGCTGTCGACGGGCTGAGCCCTGCCGCGCAGCACGCGGCTGCCGTCATGAAGGGCCTTGCGGAACGCGATGCTGCGCCGGCAGAGCCGACGCCAGCGCCCAGTGCTACCCACTAGGTGACAGCGTCCCGCTTCCTTCGAAACGCTGGCCCGGCGCGTTTTGCGGAGACGTACTCCCCCGCAAGCCGCGCGAGATTCTCCGCGTTGAGCATGCGGCTGGAAAGCACGACTCCTTCTCCATCGCTCACGAACACTCGAAGCGTCTCACCCTGGGTTTGACCCAGCACCAAGAACGGCGTCG
This sequence comes from uncultured Myxococcales bacterium, assembly GCA_937872925.1. Classification (GTDB taxonomy): domain Bacteria; phylum Myxococcota_A; class Polyangia; order Polyangiales; family Polyangiaceae; genus JACKEA01. Next base: position 9,130 of record CALMUT010000322.1, read on the forward strand.
AGTTCCCTGCTTGCCGGACGCGCGCCAGGCTCTGCAGACTGCTCTCGCGGCCGAGCTGAGCGCTCGCTAGAACCAATTCGAAGGGTCCGTGCATGCGCATTGCGTCCTCGAGTTGATCGCCAGGTTGCAGCGAGACGAGGTCGGCTTGCGTACCCGCGAGCGCGGATCGGATCCGAGCTGCAAGCGTATCTTCGACGATGGCGATCAAGATCTTTGCGCGACGAACCATGGGATCTGTGAGCTTCTTGGCTACGGGCTTGCCCAGGGCCGCGGAAGGGTGGGCGGTGGTATCAAGACGCATGCGGCCTCCGGGACTCCTCCAAGCAGATCCCGTGCCTCCCCGAATCGGCGCTAACTGCTCGGAATCATGCCGCCGCCCCTGGGGAACGCCCTGCGATGTTGCAAGGCTGAAAGCCCAGATCTGAAACGTGCTGTTCAGGGCCACCGGCTTGGCGCGCCCGTTCCGCTACAATCTGCGAGTGCGTTTCGGACGGGGACTCAGCTTCTGCGCGGCGCTCGCCATCGCGTCTCCAGCGGCAGCCGCCGACACTTGGTCGACTCCGCATACGGGCATGAAGCGTCTGCATCGCCAGACCAGCAACCAGAACATCAATGCCCTGGTCGTCGATCTATGCGCCGCGGGCGTTTCATTGCGCGCGACGGCGGCCAGCGAGAAGGGGCAGAAGACCAGCGCCTTCGCCTCGAAGGTTGGTGCCCAGGCGGCGATCAATGGCGATTTCTTTGGGGGCGGCTATGCGCCTAACGGGCTGGCGGTGCATGCGGGGCAGTCATGGGGTGCAGCGGATCACGGCTACGTGGGCCCGTTGGCGTTTGGCGCAAACCGTGCGGACTTGATCGCGCACGAAGTCGTTGCGGCGCCGGAACCGTGGATGCAAGAGATCGTCAGTGGGCATCCGACGATTCTCTGGAAAGGCGCGCCCCGGAACAACAACGGCGATCCCTTGTGTTCTAACCGACACCCGCGCACGGTCGTCGGACTCTCGCAGGATCGACGCCAGCTTGTTCTTGCGGTTGTCGATGGCCGCGCACCGACGCGCATCGGCATGACTTGCGACGAGCTGACGGCGCTGATGCAAGAACTCGGCGCTCACGACGCCATGAATTTGGATGGTGGCGGCTCGAGCACGATGTGGCTCAGTGGCAGCGTGATCAACATGCCCTCGGACGCGGGCGGCGAACGTACCGTGGGCAACCACCTCGCAGTGTTTGCAGTGGGTAGCGGGGCTGCGGCTTCGTGCCCCGTCCCGGCCTATCGCGCGGAGTTTGTGGCTACAGGAGGCTGGCCCGGAGCCCCCATGCAGCTGTCGCCTGGGCAGGTCGTGAGCGGCTACCTGGAACTCAAGAATACGGGTCAGGCCAGCTGGACCCCGGGCGTGACCAAGCTGGGCACGACAGAGCCGCGGGATCGCGAGAGCCCCGTAGCGACCTCGAACTGGCTCAATCCGGGGCGTGCGGCCACCGTGAAGCAACTGGTCGCGCCCGGTGAGACAGCGCGCTTTGAGTTCGAGGTACGCGCTCCGGACACGCCCGGAGTCTATCTCGAGCATTTCGGACTGGTGGAGGAGGCAGTGAGCTGGTTTGCGGACTCTGGCGGACCGCCGGACTCGGCCCTCTCCCTCTCCGTGGAGAGCTTGGTGGGTACAGGGGGCGCGTTTTCAGGTGGCACAGGGGGAATCAATGCCGGGGGATGGGGCGCATCGAGTGGACTGGGCGGCACGGGCGCTTCGCCGAAACAAAACTCAAAGACGATCGCCAGCGGCGAAGAGGGATGTGGCTGCCGAGCGATCGGCGCGCCCGCTCGCAGCCCAGGCGCGTGGGCGATCGTCGCCCTGACGATTTTGGGGCGATGGCGACGCGCGCGCGGTGTAAAGCGCTCAACCCGGGAGGATGCCGCCTAGAGCGGGGGCTTCCGGTGGCCCAGCGTCTGCAAGATCGATCTGGGCTTTCTGCAACTTGCCCGCCAGGTCGACGTTCACGGACTGCCAGCGTGTGTAGGCGTCCAGCACCCAAATGCCGCTTTCGCGCGTCCCATTGCCGCTCCAACCGTTGCCCCCGAAGGGCAAGTGCGCTTCCGCGCCGGTCGTTGAGTTGTTGATGCTGGTCATGCCGGCCCGGATCTCCTGTTTGAAACGCAGCATGGCGCCTGCGTCGCGCGTGTAGATCGCGCTCGAAAGCCCGTAGGGTGTTCCGTTGGCCGCAGCGATAGCTTCGTCGAGGCCGTCGACTTCGACGAGATTCACCGTGGGGCCGAAACACTCCTCTTGGAATACCCGCATCTCCGGCTTCACGCGGTCGAAGATACGTGGCGTCGCGTAGAGCCCGCGGGCGGCGTCGCCGGAGAACCCGGGTGGCTCCTCACCGGGGGCGACACGCTTGCCGTCGAGCAAGAGCTCCGCTCCGTCTTCGACACCCACGGCCCGTTGGGCGAGCCAGGTCTTCAGAAAGCGTTCATTGATGAAGGGCCCGTAGTCGACACCCTCGTCCAGCGGTTCGCCGATCTTCAGCATTTTGGCGCGCTTCACCAATTGGTCTCGCACCGTGGGCAGCACACGCTTGTCCACGATGATGTTGCCGCAACTCGTGCAGCGCTGCCCCGCAGTGCCGAACGAGGCCCACAGAGCGCCTTCGACGGCTAGCTCCAAGTCCGCGTCTGCCAAGATGACTAGCGGGTTCTTTCCGCCCAGCTCCAGGGACGGCACCTGCAAGTTACGACCACAGATTTCGCCGATCTTGCGTCCCACCTGCGTCGAGCCGGTGAAGCTGACCTTGTGTATCAGTCCGGCATCCACCATTTCGGAAAGGTATTCGCCGGCGCTCCCTGCTCCGCCGCCGTGCACCACACTCAGCACGCCAGCGGGCAGCCCCGCGCGTTGCCACAACTCTGTGAATAGCTCTGCCACGCCCGGCGCGTCGTCGCTTGGTTTCCACACAACCACGTTGCCCGAGAGCAGTGCGGGAATGATCTTCCACGAAGGCACCGCGATGGGGAAGTTGCCCGCGGTGATCACGCCGCAGACACCAATGGGTCGGCGATAGGTGAAGAGCTCCTTATTGGGAAGCTCGCTGGGAACCGTCTGGCCATACAGCCGGCGACCTTCACTTTGGAAGAACTCCGCGGTGTCGATGGCTTCTTGCACGCTGCCGCGCGCCTCGCGCAGGGGCTTGCCCATTTCTCGAGAAACGAACCGTGAAAACGATTCTTTGGAGTCCGAGAGCAGGCGCGACAGCCGCCCAAGGACTTGAGCGCGTTGGGGCGATGGGATCGCGGACCAAGAGGCAAACGCGGCTTGTGCTCGCTCGCAGGCCTCGCGCACGTCTTCTCGCGTGGACTGCGGGGCGACGGTGACTACGTCGTCGCGGTTGGACGGGCTTCGTCGCTCGTAGGTCTCCGCGCCGTCGCGGCTTTCGCCGCCAATGCGGTTTTGGGCGCACAGCGTTTCCGGGAGGCCGCCTGATTGATTCCTGGTTTGCATCGCCCTCCAATGCGTCGGCGGGCCGCGGCGATCAAGCCATGCGCGCTGGGCCTTGTTTTCACGGTCATTGGTCATGCCGGGGGCGCGGCGTCGTGGCAGCAGCGGGCGGACCGACCAAGCGCGCAAGACGGCCACGGCAACCAACCGCGTGGGTCTGAACTTGGCCTACAAGCGCGCGAGCAGCTTCTTGGCAAATAGGTAGGCGTCACCCGGCCAGCGCGCCGACACATAGCGGCCGTCTTCGACCACGAACGCGGCGGCGTCATCGTGACGCTTGCCGTGAGTAAAGAGCGTGATGGGTCCGCGCTGGAACTGACGTTTCGGGTCGTGCAGCGCGCCACGCACTTCGGAGCCCACGTAGGCCGGGTAGGTACGGTAGTAGCGGCCGTGCTTCCAGGCTGTCGACCAGTACGCCAGCCGCTCCATGTAGTCGGGCAAACAGGTGGTCCGCATCTCGTACAATGCGCTCTTTCCGGTACTTGGAAGCCGCGTTCGGGCCAGCACGAGCACGCCGTGACAAATGGCAGCTACAGGCACGTTACGCTCCCAGATCGCGGCAACCACTTCCTGTAGCCGGTTGGAACCGAGGTACTGCCGCATGCCTTGTGCGTGACCGCCGGGCAGCAGCAGGGCATCCACCGTCTCTGGCTTGATGGCGGCCCAAGGCGTGGGTGCGTCGAGCTGGCCGCTCGCGACAAGCTCGGCATAGAACCTTGCCGGCTCAGGCTTGGCGCCGAGCTGTCCGAATACGACGCCTGTGAGTAGTAACGGATCGCAACGCGCCGCAGCGCCCTGCTCCGTTGCAAACACAATGCGGTGTCCGGCTTCCGAGAGAAGCTTCCACGGCACAGCCACCTCCGTGACGTCGAAGTCCCGATCCGGCAGGGGCATGAGCACCGTCTTTGGCACCTATGGGGCGTAACGGAGACGTCGTGACAACTCAAGCTGCGCTTCAAAACCACTGCCACAAGCGCTATGACCCGTACATGCGCGTACTAGTCTTGGGTGCGGGTCGAATGGGCAAGGCGGCTGCCTGGGACCTGGGGCGTCAGCCGGGCGTAGATGTGCTTGGCCTGGCGGATCGTGACCCAGGGGTGGTGCAAGGCGCCGCCGACGAAACCACCGCGCTGCTGGCGAAGACGCGCCGCAAGGGGGAAACGCCGAAACTGCAGACTGAAGTGTACGACTTGGACTCGGGGCGCGGACTCGTCGGCCTGCTGGAGCCCTGGGACGTGGTGTTGTCTAGCGCTGACTACAAATACAACGAGGCGCTGACGCGTGCGGCTATCGAGGCCAAGACCCACCTATGCGATCTGGGCGGCAATCTGTTTGTCGTCGAAAAGCAACTTGCCATGAGCAAGGACGCCGAACGGGCCGGCATCACGGTCGTGCCCGACTGCGGGCTCGCTCCCGGCATGGCGTGCCTGCTCGCCGCGTGGGGCGTGGACCGCATGGACAGCACGGACTCCGTCCGGATCCGAGTGGGGGGACTTCCGGCGCATCCGAAGCCACCGCTGAACTACAAACTGGTGTTCAATCCCCGCGGCTTGACCAACGAATACCTGGAGCCAGCCGAGGCGCTGCGTGACGGCAACATCGTGCGTACCAAGAGCCTGACCGAGCCCGAGACCCTTGAGTTCCCATATCCCTTCGGCACTCTGGAGGCCTTCAACACCTCCGGGGGCGCGTCGACCTTGCCGCGCACTCTGAAGAATCGCGTTCGGAACTTGGACTACAAGACGATCCGTTACCCGGGGCATATGGCGATCTTTGCTGGTCTGCACGCCATCGGCCTGATGAGCGAGACGCCTGTTGATGGTGTCGTGCCGCGGGTGTTCACAGAGCAACTATTGGAGCGCGCGCTCACCGACGACGACACCGACGTTGTATTGGTACGCGTCAGCGTGGACGGCAAGAAGGCCGGGAAAAAGACCCGTCTGGTGTTCGAGGTGATCGACCGCCACGAACCCAAGACCGGGCATTCGGCGATGGCGCGCACGACCTCCTATCCCGCCGCAGCCGTGGCGTACATGCTGGGCGCCGGAGCGGTGGAAAAGCGCGGCGTGCTGCCCGGTGAGCTTGCGGTGCCCCTGGACGCATTCGTGCAGGCCATCCGCGCGCGCGGCATCGACGTCAGAGAGCGTTGGGAATGAAGCGAGCGGGAGTAGCGGCGTGGGGGTTGTGCGCGTTCGCGTGCGCGCAGGGCGCGCCGCCGCCTGGCGCGCAGCGGGTGTCACCCACGGCTTCCCAAGGGGCGGTTGCGGCCGCGGCGCCGACAGCGCCAGGCCCCAAAGCGAAGAGCCGCGCTTCTGCTTCGCCACCCACGCCCGCGCCCACGCCGCCGGCGGCGCGGGCGGCGCCAGGCACCCAACCGCCCCAGCTCGTATGTCCCAATGAGATGGCGCTGGTGGTGCGGGCGCAAGGTGCGTACTGCGTGGATCGCTACGAGGCCACCATTGCTCTGCGCGCCGCCGACGGTCGCGAGACGCCTCATCCGGGCAACCAACGTGTGGATGGGCTCGAGTCTAAGATCGTCGCGCGCAGCGTTCCCGGCAAGAAACCCCAAGGCTACATCAGTGGCAAGCAAGCCGCCGTCGCCTGCGAACGAGCCGGCAAGCGCTTGTGCGAAAACGACGAATGGGTCACCGCTTGCCGCGGCTCGTCACGAAGCGTTTATCCGTACGGAGACAAGCGCCGCAAAGACATCTGCAATGACCGCTTCCGCGTCTTAGACAAACACCCCGTCGTGCGCCTGTTCAAGAAACACGCGTCGCCGGACGAAGACGAAATCAAGATGTGGCATCCGAGTTGGATGAACGACCCGCGCTTGCACGAGATGACCCACAGCGTGGTGCCCACCGGCGCATTCAAGCAGTGCACCAACGACTACGGCGTCTTCGACATGGTGGGCAACCTGCATGAGTGGGTCGCGGACCCCGACGGCGTGTTCTTTGGCGGGTACCTAATGGATACGTACCAAAACGGCGAAGGCTGCGACTACCGCACCATCTTTCACCCCTTCGACTACCACGACTATTCGACGGGGTTCCGCTGCTGCGCGGATGCGAAGCCAAGCGGCTGAGTGCTCTGTGATCGCGCAGCGCGTTGGCAGCCGTGGGTCCGTTGGCCCGTCATGCGCATTGACGCTGCGAGAGCCTGGATACGCAGGCGCGCCACAAGCGTTGCAGCAGCTCGGTTGCCGGAAAGATCGCGAGCAACCCATAGGCGGGCGCCGCCACCGCGCCCAGGCCGAGAAACACCAGGAGACTGCTCAGCGGGCGCATCCATGTGGCGACGAGGGCACGCGTATCCTCGCGGGCGGCAAACTGCCCGGACATGACATGCGTCTTTGCTGGGACGCCATGAGCTTCGAGCACGGCGGCAACGCGGTTGAGGACCGTGACGGCTTCGCAGTGGCTTGCGAGCCGCTGGCTGTGCTCGCCCGAGCTCCCAACGATCCGCAGAGTGTCGCCCGCAACTTGGACGCGGAGCGCCGCATCAAGGCCTAGCGTTGCGACGCAATCGTAGCGACGCAGTCCACGGCAGCGAAGCAGGCGCAAACTTCCGTCCACGACCTGCACGGCGAAGATGTCATCCAGCGTTGCTCGGCAGAGCAGCGCTGCAAGCAGCACGAGCGGTACGTAACCCAGGCTCACCACGACTGCTGCAAACAGAACGCTCGTCCAAGCGACCCACGACCGCTTGCGCAGCAAGACGACCTGGGGTTCAGTTGTTGACGCCATCTCGGAACGCTCGCGGTAGGCAGTGCAGTGAGCTCTCGCTGGCGCACGGGTCATTGGGATCGAACTCAGGTTCGGTAGGCGCTTCAGGCTTTGCGGGGGCTTCGGGAGTGCAGGCACCACCTGGCTCTGGCGGAAGTGGCCCCGCCTCGGCGCCGAAAATCGCCTCGGCAACCAGGTAGCCCGCCCCGGCGACCATCGCTCCACCGGCGACGGCTGCGCAGCTGGCCGGGTGACTCGCGCACAGCACCGCGACCTTGTACGCCGGCTCCGCGGGTCCCAGAAACTTGGGAAGGAACGCCTTCGCAGCATCGCGAGCGAGCCCTGCCTGGGCGACGGGCGTGGGCGGCGCCTTTTTGGGTTCGGGCATGCTTTTGGCACGCGCGAAGCGTGCCGCGCTGCTCGGCGTCTTGAGTGCAGTCAACGAGTGGGTGCCCAAGGCCGCGTCGTGCCTCGGCGGTGACGTGGCGACAGACGCCTTCTTTTCGGGCGGGTGGTCGTCCAAGTGGCTCTGGTTGTCGTAGGCAGACGTGAAGTGTCGCTCGACTGGGTTCGTCATGGGTCTCCATCGACGGCAGCGATGACGGGTTGCGAAAAATGTGGTGCACCGCTGCCGCGCCCGGTTGCGCAGAGCAACCCGGTCGCACAAGCGCCGGTGCGCCGGCGCGGACTCATTGATCCCTCTGCGCAAAGAGCGGCTGGATTGTTGTAAAGCACGCCGCCTGTGGCGCATTGAATCCACCCAGCCCGGACCGTCGCCGTAGCCCGTCACGGGCATTGAGTGCTTCGCCCTCTCAGCGATCCGTGCGCACGCAGCCGCCGTCCAGGAGCGTGCCGCCGGCTTCGCGGCTACAGGCCCAGGGATCCGGGAAGCAGCGCTTCGTTTTCGGGGAGCAATATGCCGCTCCGCCATGCCGGCGACATGGCGTGCTGTTTCTCGAGATGCTGGCCTTTCCTGCCGCGCACGCGGCCGCGGAGCGGTAGCAGGCGGTGCCGTGATCGGGACCGTGCACCCAGCCCAAGCAGTGCCAGCGATTCGGCAAGACGATCACGCGATCTTCCCGCAGCGCGCAGCCGGCGTCGGGACAATAGAAACGGATCGTGACGTGCAAGTCTGCGCCGCGACGCAGCTCCTTCTCACGGGACCATTGCAGCGTGCCGCCGCCGTCTAATGGAAAGCCGCTCTCGAAGGTGTCCGACCCCAGCGGCTTGCATTCGGGGGGCAGCAATCCCGCGTCCGAAGCCGTCTTCACGAACTGGCCCGTGTGTGCGCCGGCAGCCAGCCAGCCGAGCTTTTCCATGGCCGTACTCCAACAGCGCATGGCAAGCGTCGGGGAAAACGAGCGCGGCGGACTCTCGGCAGGCTCCGGGCTCGCGGCTGGTACGGACTCCACGGGCTCGACGGGCGCGCGCTCTCGCGGCGTGGCATCTGGAGGCGGCGCCGCGACCGATGTTGCAGTGCGCGCGGCGACGGGTTGCGGCGACGGCGTCGCGCAACTGGCGCAAACGAGTGCAGCGCAGACGCGGGCCCGAAACATGTTGCCGAGCATACCCGGTTTCTTGAGGCTCCGGCGCGCCCCGCGCCAACCCGGCGGCGTGTCTTCGGGAGTACAGGCGCGGGCCAGCGTGCCCGCATGAATGCGCAGCGGCGCGCGCACAACACACCGGGCGATGGAACAGAGCGGCATCTTCTTGGCCACCTTGCTTTGCGTGCCGCTGGCCGCCTGCGCTGCCACGGATCGCGGCGCGTCAGGCGGTGGAGGCACCGGCGCGTTCGCGTGGAGCGGGGGCAATGGGGGCAATGGCGCGGCGATCTCCGTCGGCGGCAGCGGCGGCGGTGGGGGCTCTGCGCCTTCCTGCAAGGTTGCCGAGGCGACGGGGGACGCCGTCCCCGAATGTACCCAGAAGAGCCCTCCGGATTCCTTCAATCCCGTGGTGCAGTGGACGTGGACGGCCCCCGACCCGGAACCCGGCGAGTATCGCGCCATTGGCTCGACCATCACGCCCTTGGTGGGGAACTTCACCGACGACAACCATGACGGCGCGATCGACTTGTGTGACACCCCCGACATCCTGGTGGTGGCGTTTCGCAGCTTGACGCTGGACCCCACGTCCGCGTGGTCCGCATCCGAGTCGAAGATGCATTTGCTTTCTGGAGATACTGGATTCGAAAAGCTGGTTTTCGAAGGACTAGTAGACGGCTGGACCACACCCGCCTTCGGAGACATTGACCAGGACGGACTTCCAGAAGTCGTGACCAGCAGTCCTGACGGTCGCTTGGTGGCTTACGAAAACGATGGCAAGCTGAAGTGGACCGGGGCAGTCGCGGGGTACCGCGCCACGTTGAGCTCTGCGCACTGCTCGACGGTTTCGTTGTACGACTTGGACGGCGACGGCGGCGTGGAGATCCTGTTTGGGTTCGAAGTATTTGACGCCTCAGGGCAGTTGCTGTGGGGCGTGCCCGGAAACGCGGCGGAGTACAAGGACGGGTTCTGGTGCGTCACTCCGACGGCAGCCGACCTCGACGGCGACGGTACGCTGGAGGTCTTGTTTGGTCATGAGGCCTATCGCGCCAACGGTCAGCCGTACTTCAAGGTGCCGGGGCACTCTCCTGGACACCCGCACGTGGGAAATTTCGACGGGGATCCGGAGCCCGAAATCCTGCTGACGACGAAGGATGGAATATCGCTCCTGGATCACAAGGGACAAGTGCTGTTCCAACACCAACGCCCAACCGGCGGCAAGCCGCAGCCCAATTGCTGGGGCAAGCCCGGCGTCATTCACGACTTCGACGGAGATGGCGTGAACGACATCGCGGCTGGGTCGTGCACCGACTTCACCGTGTACAACATCTTTCCCTCCGGAGCCGTGCCGAAGTGGACCCAAAAAATTGAGGACATGAGCGGGTTGGCCACCGCGACGGCCTTCGACTTTCTCGGCGATGGCGTTCCCGAAGCGCTCTACGCAGACGAGCACGAAGCCTACGCCTTTGACGGCCAGACCGGTGTTCTGTCCCTCAAGTCACCACGCAACTCTGGCACGCTGATCGAGTATCCGGTCGTTGCCGATGTTGACAACGACGGTTCAGCGGAGATCGTCGTGGTGTCGAACTACTTCGAGTTTCCGGGCAGTCCACCACCGACCGTCGGACCCACGGTCACGGTACTGCGGGACGCCGACGACCGCTGGATCCCGGCACGACGCATATGGAACCAACACGCGTATCACGTGACCAACGTGCGTGAAGACGGCACCATTCCTGCTGTGCCCAAGAAGAGCTGGCTTGGACTCAACACCTTTCGCGCCAACTCGCAGGTGGGCGCCGCTGGCATCTGCGATCCGCCGGATCCTCCCAAGTGACGTGCGGCGTCGTTCCCTGCAGCGTCGCGATCGGCTGCGGAGCAGGGCGGTTGGCGCCAGTTAGGGCCCGCGCCCCGCATGGGTCAAAACGGCAATCGATCAAATCCTTTGCTACGCTCGCACGTCTGGCTGTCTCAGCGGAGAACCAAGATGCGGCACGGAGAAAAACTAGGGATCGCGCTGGTATTGGTGGCGGGCTGCGCGCGGACGCAGGCGCGGCCGCCGGCTACGGGCGCACAGGGCGGGGCACCGCCGGTCTCGACGGCCGGCGAGACGCTGACGCCGGAGACGGAAGTGGTGCAGGTCGCTGCGCCGGATTCGGAGTTCGAAGCGCTCTTGTCGGAGCATGCCGTCGGGGCAGATCACGTGCCGAGGGTGCTGTACACCTGGACAAATCGAACGCAGACGCGCGCCATCGAAGCGGATAAGCGCTTCATCACCAAGACTGCGCGGGATGACGGTCGCAGAGCGCTGTTTGAACAAGTGCTCGACGCCCGCACCAAGGACCCCGTTGCGCAACTACTAAAACGACGGGAGCTTTCAGCGCGTCGTTTCACCTGGCCCCATGCCTTCGGCACGATCTTGGGTCTTGGGGACGAGCGCTACGGAGACCGTCTGATGCGCGTGCGGCTCAAGCCTGACTCGATCATTGGGTACATGCCCCAGGAAGCGGGAGCCGAGTGGGTATTCCGGGACATGCAAGGCAACGAGCGAGAGACCGCTACTGTGTTGCGACACCCCGAGCGCCTGGCGGCGGTCATGCATTTATGGCCAGGGCATGCTCGCAACCAACAGGGTACCCACGAGCCCTTCCGGGAGTTCGTGCTGGTCAACGAATCACAGGTGGAGAAACTTGAAATGGGCACGCCCGAGGTCGCTGAAGAGATCGCGCGCATGGCGAAGTTTGCAGGGGCCCTGCGTCGGGCGGTGAAAAACGGGCTGCTGGATGGGCCTGTGAGCACCGATCTGGTGGAACTCTGGACGTCTCGTTCGAGCGGGGACGAGTCGATGCGGGACCGCTACTTCCGAGGGTTGGCGTTCGGCAGCAGTGGGTACCGGCCCAGCACGGAGCTCGTGGACTTGTTGGATCGCGCGATTCGGGAGTTGCCTAAGCAGGAGAAGTTCGAGCTTGTGCCGCGAGTCAAGTTTGCGGAGCAAGTGCCGGAGCCGCCGCCCCCGCGTAAGACCGTGCCCCGCAAGTGCTGGGGCACGTTCTGCTGATGCCCCGCAAGGTCGACAAGGCGGAGGCGCTGGCGCGTCTCGAAGCCGAGCGGGCCTCGTCCGCTGAGCCCTGTCTGATGTGCGCGGTGCGTTCGGGGCAGATTGCGGCGGGGCCAGAGCTATTCTGTCAGGGCGGCGCCCGCGCGTTCTTGACGCGCTACCCGATCCGCTGGGGACACGTGCTGGTGGTGCCGGACGTGCATGTGGAGCGCTTTTGCGATCTTTCCACCGCGCTTTGGAGCCAGTGCAACACGCTTGCGCTGCGTGCGGCGCGCGTGTTGGAACGCAGCTTTGAACCGGCGCGTGTCTACGTTGCATCGTTGGGAGCGGCGGAGCCGCTGCTGCCGACGTGTCCACATTTGCATCTGCATGTCGTGCCCGTCGCGCACAGCAGCGAACGGCCGAGTCAGGTGTTGACCTGGGAGAACGGCGTGTTTGAGGCGTCCAACGCCGAGTGGAACGCGTTGCAGGCGCTGCTGCTCCGCGCAGACGATGGCGCCACCTAGCGGATGAGTGCAGCTGGGAGCGATTAGTGCGCCAGCGCGAGCAGGGCCTCGACCCAAACCACACCAACGCGCCGAGCCTGACAGATTGTCACCGCGACTGGGTTGGCCGGCTCCGCTGCGCCAGCTTGTCAAAACTGAAGGCTGGTTTCTAGCCGGAAACGGCCGGATCCGCGCGAGACGCGGGCTGGCACGAAACACGCACCTTGAAGTCGGCGCGTCCATGGATCTCGATCGCTTCGGTCGGAGGCTTGCGCTGGTGTTGCTGCCAGTCGTGGGCATCGTCGTGTACTTCGCGCCGCGACCGGAACCCGTTCAGACCGAAGCCGCCCTTGGCGCATTGCCCGATCCGGCGGGGATTGGGATCCCGCCCAGCGAAGCGTCTCCTCTCGGCAAAGCGTTGAACGAGCGTGGCGAGGCGGCGTTGGCACCAAGTGGCACGCTACCGGTGGCACCTGCACCTCCGCCCCCGCGCGAGCACGGAGTGAATGCGCCGCCCAAGTCGACGCAAGCTGCGCGGGATCTGCCTTTGGCACAAGCCGAAGACGCGCCGCATCCAAGTGGGCCCCGGGTGCGCAAACCGACCGTCGCGCTCGGTCCCTGTGGGGGCGTGACCGTGCGGGGCATCACGGACAGCCCGGATCCGGATTGGGCGTTTGCGATGCTGGCGCCGATGCCGACGGATCGAGCCAAGATCAGCAGAGCGGGTGACCCGATTGGCTCCTATCGCGTGCAAAGCATCGAGTGGGATCGCGTGTGGCTGATGGGGCCCGGTGGTCGCTGCGCCGTGCGTCTTGCTGAGGGTGTGCGTGAAGCGGCAGAGAGCGTGGGTGAAACGCCGCTGGTGATCGACCCCGGGCTGAAGGCCAGGACGGAGCCCTGGCGTCTGAGTCGTGAGATTTCGAACTCGATCGAAGTGGTTGGAGCAACGGTGCGGGTGGACGCCGGTGTGGTCGATGCTCTCTTCGACCGCGGCGCGCAATGGATCTCCGGAGTGAAAGTGGTTCCTAAGCGCGAAGCAGAGCGGGCCGTTGGCGTGGTTTTCGACGGTGTGCAGGAGGGCTCGTTGCTGCACCATGTGGGGATCCGTTCTGGCGACTTGCTGCGCACCTTGGACAGCACGCCTGCGGAGAGCTTGGCGCGCATCGGCGAGGCGCTGCTCGCAGCCCGCAAGGAGAAGCGCGTGCTGCTCGAGTTAGAACGGGACGGCGAGCGTCTGCAGATCCTGGTGCAGATGGTCTAAGCCGAACGCGGCTCAGAACAAGTCGGTCGGGATCGGAAAGCCGAAGGCTTCGAGCTCGTCGACCTCGGCTTGGCTCAGGCTGATGGCCTCGAAGTTACCCTTGGTCGGGTCTTCACCGAAGCCGTTGATCTTCACCTTGTCGACGCTGATGCTGCCCTTGGCCTGCCAGCGCCCGGGAATGGTCGGGTGTTTCACGAACGAGCCGGAGAACTTCGAGTTTTCTCCCTGCACCCGGATGGCACCGGAACCGATCGTCACGTCGATCAAGAACGGAGCCGTCCCGAGACCGATGCTGCCGTCGGCTTCGTCCCTCACGAAGCCATCTGCAGTGAAGACATAGCCGTCCGGAGGATCGGGCTCCGGCAGGAAGTCCACGAATTCTTCGATGGCCACCTGCTTTTCGCTTGGCTTCACGCAGCGCGCATTGGGCACGAGAGCGCAAATCGGCGTGTCGCCGTCGCAGGAGGGGCAACCGGGGCGCGTGTTGAGCACTGACAGCCGATTGCCGTTGGTGAACTTCGAGCGCCAGGCGCCCGTCACGGGGTCGACTTCCATGTAGGCGTAGGTCTGGATTTGCGTGGACAAGAAGTCCACGTTCAAAAGCCAGTAGAAGTACCCGGACGGGAGCGAGTTCGGGCCGCCGCCCGGCAGCACGAAAGTAAACGGCAGACGATCCCGTGGCACTGTCGCGTGGCCGTCCAGGTCTTCGAGGCCGGGTTCGACGAGCACCAAGTACGGTAGCGAAGAGCCGAAGGCTTTGTCCGGCGTCACCGTGATACGGCGGCCCTGGATCTCGACCTTGGCACCGAAGGTGGCTTCTTCGTCGTCCTCCCGGGCGCCGTCGTACGCCGCGATGGTCCGCTCGCGAAACTGCTCCAGATCCGGTGGCTTCGTCTCGTCCAAGAGGCTCTTCTCGCCGTCGAGGATGGCGGGCACGATCTTGAGCCGCAGCGTCGAACGCACGAAGGCTTCGGACACCTCAAGCACGAGCGGGTCTGCCGGAGCGGTGCTCATGATGCCGTTGTCCGAGCCAATGATCTTGACGTCGGGCGGGGGGTCGAAGGTCTCGCAGCCGAACGTGGGCGCTACGAACGCTGTCAGCCAGAACAGGACTTTGAGGGGGCGTTGCATGGCTAAAACACGAAGGTCGTGCGGCCCTGAATGAGGACGCTGCGGGCTGCCTGTTGGTTCTCGTCCTCCAGGGCGTCTCCAGGAAAGAGTATCGCACCTTCCAGATCGAACAAGAAGTGGTCCATGAACTTCCACTGAACGCGGCCGTCGAGCTCCACGCCGTAGAAATCCCCGGGCCTGCCGCCGTGGAAGTTCACGAGGTCGTCCTCGATTTCTCGGCCGTCTCTGCGTTTGAGCGACTCGATGGGATCCACCAAGCTCGAGGGCGCCCACGCTGCCAGCACACCGCCTCGCAGCAACAGGTTGTCGATGGGGCGCAGATCGAACTGCGGGAATAGCGCGAGCGCGCTGGTAAAGGAACCTTCACTGTCGACCCGTTCCGAAGGGAAGGTCTTGGCCCCCACCCGCCGCAACAGCTCCACTCCCGATGCGCTGCTGCGTGCGGACTCGAAATGGAGCACCCGCTCGAACATCAACAGCCCCACGTTGGCGTCCTCGGCGAAGTACAACTGCGTGAGCGGCGTGCCCGGGTTGGGATCGCGATCTCCTGATGCGTAGTCGAACTCGAGATAGGCGGTCCACGCCGGCTCGTCCCAGCGGGCCACCGCACGCGCGCCCCATTGGTTCACACGCTGACGCACGATCGGGTCGTTGTTGATCAAGCTCAGCGCGTCGCTGACCTCCAGCGTGCGGCCTTGAATGGTCACGCCCTCAGCTCCGAAACTGAATTTGTCCACTTTGGTCAGAACGCGCAGCTGCGCGATGCTGATGTTGGTGTCAAAATTCGATTCCCAGCGGTGCGCCGTGACCCCCTGCACCACCATATTCGTGCGACGCCCCGGGTTGGGCGCCATATACTTGATGACGCCTCCAGCGCTTTGCAGGTCGTCGCCAAACAAGCGGATCTGCTCGGAGGAAACCCGGTCGTAGAACACCGCGACCAACAGGCCACGATCCCGCGAACGGTCGCGTTCCGCTTCGGGTTTCAGCCCTTCGAGAGGCTTGGTCGCAAACAGGATGCGATCCACGCTGTCCCCGGCGTTTGCGTAGCCGAAGCGGTTACCCCGCCCGTCACCGTCCGATACGAGCACGCCCGTGCCCTCCACCGCGGGCTGCCGACCGATGCGAACGACGCCGATGCCCGTGGCAACTTCCCCATACAAACGTCGCAGCTTGAAGGGTTCGCTGGGCAGCAGCACGTAGCCGTAGCTGTCTGGGTCGAGTTCGTCGCCGCCGACGTACCCCACCCCCACCTTGGCGTTGTTCGGATTGGTGGCGGCCGCGCGCGTACCACTATTCGGGCTCGGCGACGCTCCGAACGTGCCGTTGTCGCCCCAGAGCGTGCCGTCGAGGGCGTCGGCGCTCATCACGAGCTTGACCTTTTCCTCGTAGTCCAAAGTCATGTCGAGGCGCAGCCGGTGCTCGACCCAACTGGCGCGGCGATGCTTCACTCCGCTCAGGTCAACTGGGTTCACATACAGCCAATTGGCTCGGTACTCCGCGCCGGCGGTGACGCCAGTTTCTCCGAACTCGTGGCGGGGGGGGGGGCCCAGACCGCCGGCGGCCGGCCAAAGCTCCGCGGTCGCCAAAACGGGGGTGGGAAAAATGAGTACGCAGGCAACCGCCAATAGCCTCCTCATCGTGCCGCCACGTTACCGGAGGTCGCGAGCCAGACAAAGCGCGAAACAAGCGCTTTGCGGGATGCTGAGTTGTCAAGCCGTGGCATTCTGAGTTCGACCAAACCCAGGCTATGCTCCGCTGACCCCCTCGGGCTAACCTACGCCCGAAAGTCATGCCGCGAAGAGTTCTTGTCACCGGTGGTGCCGGGTTCATCGGATCGCACGTGGTCGATCACCTCCTGAAAGCGGGTGACTCTGTCGTTGCCTTCGACAACTTCGATCCCTACTACGCCGTCGATCAAAAGCGGCGCAACGTCGCGTGGGCACTCGCCCAGCCGGCGTACGAGCTGATCGAGGCGGACGTGCGGGATCGCGCCGCCGTTGATGACGCCATGCGTCGTTGTCGACCCGATGCCATCGTGCACCTGGCCGCGAAAGCGGGTGTCCGGGCCAGCGTCGAGCACCCGAGCGAATACCTGCAGGTCAACGAGCAGGGCGGGCTGAACGTGCTGGAAGCCGCTCGGGCGCAGGGCAACGTGCCAGTCGCCTACGCGTCCACGTCTTCCGTCTACGGTGCGACGAAGGTGGTGCCGTTTCGGGAGGACGACCCCGCCATGGGGCCACTTTCGCCCTATGCGGCCAGCAAGCGTGGAGCGGAATTGATGGTGCACGCCCTGCACCATCTGCACGCGCAGCCGATCTGCGTTTTGCGCTTCTTCACTGTGTACGGACCCCGAGGGCGCCCGGACATGGCCGTGCACACCTTCACGCGGAAGCTTCTCGCTGGTGAGAGCATTCGACTGCACGGGGAGAAGACCGAACGTGACTTCACCTACGTGGACGACATCGCGCGCGGCGTTCTGGGCGCGTTGGCTTGGGCCAGCGAGGGGCCTCGCCTGGGCACGTTCAACCTGGGCTGCAGCGAGCCAGTGCGGGTGCGCCGCCTGATTGAGATCATGGCGGCGGCGCTGGGCGTGGAGGCCAAGGTGGAGCTGGGCGAGCTCGGAGCCAGTGAGAGCCCGGTTACCGCCGCAAACGTGGAAAAAGCCCACGCTGCATTCGGCTATGCGCCTCGTGTTTCGCTGCCCGAAGGCATCGATCACTGGGTGAAATGGTGTCGCGAAAGCAACGAAGCACCCCAGGAGCTCAAAGGCCCCAAGTGAGCGAGCGCGAAGGCATCGCATCGGAGGCTTCCGCAGCAGCAGACATCGCAGGCGCGGCCCCGTCAGCGGCGACGTTGCCGTTGTGGCGCCGTGTGTTGCCGTTCCTGATTGCTTTGGTGCTGCTGGCGTTCGTCGTG
Organism: uncultured Myxococcales bacterium; assembly: GCA_937872925.1. Lineage (GTDB taxonomy): Bacteria > Myxococcota_A > Polyangia > Polyangiales > Polyangiaceae > JACKEA01. Next base: position 26,741 of record CALMUT010000322.1, read on the forward strand.
GGGCGTTTGGACTGGGCAACCTTTGGGCGTGCGCTGTCCTCGATCAACTACGTAGCCTTCGTTGCTTTCACCTTGGTGTTCTCCGCCGCGCTTTTGACCTCGGACACGTTTGCGACGGCGCACATCTACCGCACGCGGATCTGTCCGGTGCGTTTTCGTGAGCTGTTCGTGATCCGCGCGGCTAGCTACTTGCCGAGCCTTCTCAACCACCATGTGGGGCAGGGCTGGCTCACGTACTTCATGGCGAAGAACTACAAGGCGCCGCTGTGGCGCGTGACCGGTGCCACGCTTCTGGTGTACGCCACGACCTTTGCATGTTTGTTCTTGCTGGGCGCCGCTGCTCTGCCCTTCAACTACGAACGCATCGGCTGGCTCTTGCCCACGGTGGCGACCATCGGCGTCGCCGGCGTTGCCTACATGATTGTCGTGGCCGCAAAGCCCAAGGTGTTGCGTGAGATGCAGGCCACCGCGCCGTTGATGGAGGCGGGGGTGGGCGGTCATCTGCTCGCGCTGGCGTACCGCTTGCCGCATGTCGTGGTGTTGTTCTGCGGAACGCTGGCGCCATTTTGGTTTTTTGGAGTGCGGGTCCCGGTGCAAGATGCTCTGGCGTTCATTCCCGTCATCATGCTCGTTTCCGCTCTGCCCATTACCCCCCAGGGCATCGGCACCCGAGACGTCATCGCGCTGCAGTTGCTTGCGGGCTACGCAGCCGGCGGACCAGACGAGCGCGCCGCAACCCTCGCCGCCGCCACGCTGACCTGGGCCGGCGCCCTCACCTTGGTGCAGGCCGGTGTGTCGCCGTGGTTCATGCGCCGCGCGCAGCGCTTGCTGCGTGAGGGCGAGGGCGGCAAGGCGGATTAGAACTGCCGTGCACCAGCACTTCGTTGCGCACGGACCGGTGACGTGCTTCGCTGCGCGCCATGATCGGGGACCGACGACTTCCTACATTCTTGAGCGCGACTTTGATCGCCGTCGCTGCCGGGACGAGCGCATGTTCTAGCGACGACTCTGCAGGGGGCGGTGGCACAGGCGGCGTGAGCACGGACGGCGGTGGTGGCTTCGCCGCCGGGTTCACGGGCGGGACCGGCGGCGCTTCCGGCAGCGCCGGCGCGAGTGGATCCGGCACGGGCGGGATCCCAAATCCGCCGCCCAAGCCCACCCCCGCGGACATCCAATTTTCGTCTGTGAATCCCTTGGCGCCGGGGGAGCAGCTCTTGTTCGCGGATTGGGGTGCAAGCCCCAACACCCTGTCCACCATCCTGCCCGACGGCACGAAAGAGCAAGTTGTGTTTCGCGCCTATCGTCTGTGGAGTGTTGGCGTGACGCCTGACGGTTCCAAGATCGCCTTCGCTTCAGGGGATCCGAACCAGGAACAGAACTACGGTTTGAAGTTCGGCGACTCCATCCAACACACTTGGCTGTACGACGCCACCACGCAAACCGCCGAAGTCTTGGCCTACGGCAACATCAACGACGAGTGTCACCTGTTCAACGCGGACGCCTCCAAGCTGTACGTCTGCCGCCGCTATGATTTCGTAGAAGACGGCACAACTTCCGTTTCCAAAGGCTACCAGCTGGGGCGCCTGACCGTGGCCGACGGCACATTTGAGTTCCTGACGCCGGTGCCCCAGAATCGTTTCGAGCTCCACCCCACTCCCCTTGGGGACGAGTCGACGCTGTTGTTCACTCAGATCGACATTGTCGGCGGCAACGCCGCGCGGGCCATACGCAAGCTGACCCTGGCGGACGACACGCGAAGCGTCGTGAAAAACACCGCCACCCTAGAGAGCATTTCGCCGGACGGTTCGAAGATGGTGTACCGAGATCATACCGACGCTGGAAAGCTGTACGTCGCCGACATCGATGGACTGAATCCTGTGCGCGTCACCAGCACCCCCGGCACTGACGGTAGGTTCTCGCCGGACGGGCTGCGTATCGCGTACCTGTACGGTGAAACTCAGTCCTGCAGCCACATCGAGATCGTGATGGCGGACGGCAGCACCGCCGACACGCCAGATCGCGTCCGCGATTGCGGCACGCAGTTCATTACGGACCTCGAGTGGATCAAACGACCATGACGCCCGGGCGCTCATGGCTTCGGGGCGTGTGCGCACTTTCCCTGATCGCCAGCGTGGCAGGCGCCCAAGCTGCGCCGAAGCGGCCGGCCACCGCACCGAAAGACAAACCCGCTGCCCCAAAGAGCGCTCCCGCGCAGGATCCGAAAGCGGCTCCCGACGTCGCACCTGCCGCCGCCGCCCCGCCCGCGGAGGTGGGGCCCGCGCAGGCGCCGCCAAGCCCAGCGTCCGCCGCACCCAGCCCCCCCGCCGCAGCGCCAGGCTACGCGCCGGGACAGCCGCCGCCAGGTTGGGCGCCGCAGTATGCGCCCCAGCCTTATTGGCCGCCGCCGGGCTACGTGCCTGTGGTGATCACCGGTGATCCCTCGCCGCTGACGGTCTCGCTCTCCTACGACAAGAAGTCCCCTGCCATCGTGCAGTGCGGCGGCGATTGCACCGTGTACGTGCCGCCGCGGGAATATTGGATCACGGTCGAAGAATCTCCTGAGACAGTGGGCGGCAAGCGCAGCATCGAAGTCAACGGCCCCACGCGTCTCGAAGTCGAACCGCGCACCAAAAGCAGTCGCTCTACCGGACTCGCTATGGGCATCGGCGGTATCGGCCTGCTCGTGGTTGGCACCGTCGCAATGATGGCTGGCCTGGTGCAAAGCATCGACAACAGCGTGGACAGCGACGGCGGACGCCGCAACAACGACGACGGGACCAGCTTGCTGCTGCTCGGCCTGGCCGGGTTCACCGCGGGCGCTGTGCTCACGCCCGTCGGTTGGGTCAAGTTCGGACGCTCCGCGCCCGGCGTGAACGTGCAGGCGCTGCAGGCCACGCCGCGCTAAGCCGGCCCAACTTCGGTGATTCTGGCGTAAAAGACACCTTTGTGGTGAACGCTGCCGTCAGCTGCGTAGGCGCTTCACAGCTTCGCCCACGTCGCGCCCCTCGACGACCGCATCGCTCTGTTTCAGATGCTTCATCGCGATGCCAGTGGCGGGGCCGTCGGCCTTGGCTGCTTTGATGGCGTCCGCGACGGGAGCCAGCGCTGCCAGGATTGCGTCCACGCTCAGGCTTTTCGGCAGGAATTCCTCAAGGATCTGGATCTCCCGTTCCAAGATCGCTTTCTGCTCCGCGTCCGTCGAACTTGCCAGGGTCTCACGGTTGGACTTGACCAGCTTCTTCAAGATGCCTTCGGTCACCGCGTCGCTGCTGTTGCCACGGGCGTCCTCCATGGTGATTTCGCCGAGGGCCACGCGGAGGATCTCTTTTTCGACGATCGCCTTGGCCTTCATCGCGGCGAACATGCGTTTCTTGATTTCGGCAGCTAACACTTTGTCTCCTCGCTAAGCGAAACGCTTCAGCGCTCCAGCTTCTTGTACTTGATGCGGTGTGGCTGGTCGTCGGTGATCCCCAGGCGACGTTTGCGGTCCACTTCGTAGGCTTGGTAGTTGCCCTCGAACCACTCCACGTGGCTATCCCCTTCGAAAGCCATGATGTGCGTGGCAATGCGATCCAAGAACCAGCGATCGTGGCTGACGACCACCGCGCAACCCGGGAAGTCCAGCAGCGCTTCTTCGACGCCGCGCAGGGTGTCGACGTCGAGATCGTTGGTCGGTTCATCCAGCAGCAACAAGTTGCCGCCCGCTTTGAGCAACTTTGCGAGCTGCACCCGGTTGCGCTCCCCGCCTGAAAGCGTGCCCACCTTTTTCTGCTGCTCGCTGCCCTTGAAACCAAACCAGCCGCAGTAGGCGCGGGTGCTGACCTCGCGCTTGCCCAGCTCGATCTTCTCGTGGCCGTCGCTGATCTCTTCCCAAACGTTCTTGTCGCCGTCCAAGCTCTCGCGGCTTTGATCCACGTATGCGATCTTGACCGTCTCTCCGACCTTCAACACGCCTTTGTCCGGCGTCTCTTGGTCCACCAGCATACGGAACAACGTGGTCTTACCCGCGCCGTTCGGACCGATCACGCCCACGATGCCGCTGCGTGGTAGGCGAAAGGAAAGGTCGTCGATCAATAGCCGCTCGCCGAAGCCCTTGCTCAGGTTCTCGGCCTCGATCACCAGGTCCCCCAGACGCGGCCCTGGCGGAATGCTGATCTCCGCGGGGTCCACCACGCCCTTGTTCGAGTTGTTCAACAGTTCTTCGTAGGCATTCAGACGCGCCTTACTCTTCGCCTGACGCGCGCGCGGCGAAGCGCGGACCCACTCCAGCTCTTGTTTGAGCTTGCGCTGGCGGGCACTTTCTTGTTTTTCGTCTTGAGCAAGCCGCGCGGCCTTCTGCTCCAACCAGCCGCTGTAGTTGCCCTTGAAGGGGTAGCCGCGCCCGCGATCCATTTCAAGGATCCATTCGGCCACGTCGTCGAGGAAGTAGCGATCATGGGTGACCGCGACCACCGTGCCGGGGTAGTCGTGCAAGAAGCGCTCGAGCCAGGCGACGCTCTCGGCATCGAGATGGTTCGTGGGCTCGTCCAATAGCAGCATGTCCGGGCGGCCGAGCAGGATGCGGCATAGGGCCACGCGGCGCTTTTCGCCGCCGGACAGGTGTGCGATTGCTTCGTCTGGGGGCGGTAGGCGCAATGCTTCCATCGCGACGTCCACGCGATTGTCTAGGGTCCAGGCGTCGGCAGCATCGATCTTGTCTTGCATCGCTGCTTGTTGGTCGAGCAGCTTCTGCATTTCGTCGTCGTCCATCGGCTCGCCCAGCTTCATGCTGATGGCTTCAAACTCCGTGAGCAGCGCCCGGGTTTCGCTGACAGCCTGATCCACGGCTTCACGTACGGTCTTGGCGTCGCCCAACTCGGGCTCTTGGGCGAAGTAGCCGACCTTCACGCCGGGATGCGGACGGGCTTCGCCGTAAATGTCCGTGTCGACGCCGGCCATGATCTTGAGCAGCGAGCTCTTGCCGCTGCCGTTGGAACCAATCACGCCGATCTTCGCGCCGGGCAAGAACGCGAGGGTGATGTCTTCTAGTACCTTCTTGTCCGGGGGATGGACCTTCGTGACCCCCTGCATCGTGTAGATGAAATCCATGGCCGCCCCTCTTTACGCGCGGTCCACCCAACTTTCAAACGGCGGCCTGCCGATGGGATTTTTGTGACGGAAAGCGCAGCCTTAGAAGTCGTAGAACATGGGACTTCGCTGCTCGCAGAAGTCGAGCAGCGCCAAACGCTGCTCGTCCGTCAGGTCCACGAAGGCGAGGCCAAGCCCCGGCCACATGCTCTCCCGAGAGGTCTCCCGCACCCAGTGCACGACGGCGTCAGCGGCGACACGAGGCGCGTTGGGCAGGTCGATTGTTACGCTCACCCGCGTCCCGACAGCATGCGCACTCCAAGTGGGCACGAACACGCCGAGGGGTACTTCGCTGTCGAACCCTCGATACAGGTTGGCTTGGCTCTTGAGACTGAGCCCCACATCGAAGGTCGGCTTCGCACTCTCACATTCGCTACTCGCAGTCATCAGTTCCATTCGTCCTCCCACGAGCTATTCAGCAAGCTCCGTTCCATGGCGAAATCGGTGATTTTTGCGTCGCTGCGCGGGAAAAACGTCGATTGAAAGCCGCAACTGTAGTCTGCACCCCCGGCTCTGGCGTCCAGGCTGCCATCGGGCGATTTCGGGGAAGTGCCGCCGGAGTTGCGACGTAGAGGGGGCATGCCGTACTACGTGCAGCGCGCGAGCATCGACTGGCACTACGACGAGCACGACGCCGAGCTTTCCAGCATGGTTGCACTTGCCAACCAACGGCTCTCGTCCAGCGCGCATACGGCAGAGACTTTCGAGCAGAGCCTGCGCGAGCTGGCGAGCCAGCACACGTCGCTGCGCTGCGACGCCCTGATCGAGGACGGGTTCCGCGTGTACCGCCTGTTCCGCGCGGCGCAAGGGGACGTGAGCCATATCGAAGTCGAGCAACGCCCAGAGGACGCCCTGGGCTCGCCAAGCGACCTGCCCTTGGATGACATGGCTGAGGTCCGGCTGCAGTCGAATCGCGGCCCGATTCTCGCAGCTTTGCTCGACGCAGCCGCGTATCCCGAAGACTTGGACGCCGAGGAGGAGTCGATCCAGCTACCAATCCAATTTAAAGACGTCGCGGGCCTACGTTCTGCAATGACGGCCGTCGCGGGCGCCATCAATGCCCCGGCGGACGCTTTTGTCGCGGAGGTCGAGACATCGCGGTTTCTCGTAGAGCTGCGGCCCGGGCACGCGCGGGTCGCCCAGCTGGTGCCCGTCACGGAACCGGAACTCGTCGCACGGCTTCTATCCGGGCAGGTGGCACCGGTGCCCCAGTCGCCACTATCCGACAACAGCAAGTACGAGCAATCTGTTTACCTGCCCGAGGGTGTGCTCAGCAACGTACGCGACCACGCCGCGCGCACAGATCGCAGCCTTTCGTACATGGTGCAATACGCCTACAAGTTGGCGCGGCAGCGCATCCTAGATTGCCCGTCTAGCGCAGCGCTCCTCGACGTGCTGCCTGGCGACGCACCTGCTTTGGACAAACGCAAACAGACGCTGTACTTCTCCGGCGCGATGCTGAAGGAGCTGCGCTCCGAAGCACAGCGGCTAGACGTTTCGCTGTCCCGAGTGTTGCTGGCGGCGTGGGCGCTTGCTCGGGCGGAAATCGAAGCGCTGCCGAGCGCCGATCCGTAGGAGTTTTTTCAGGCGGCGGCTTCGGAGCCCGCGCTGCGCAGCTCCGTCAGAATGCCGTCCACTGTCTTTTTGGCATCGCCGAAGAGCATTCGCGTGTTGTCCATGAAAAACAGCGGGTTCTCGACACCAGCGTAGCCACTGGCCATGCCGCGCTTCATCACAATGGTGGTCTTGCTCTTCCACACTTCCAGCACCGGCATGCCGTAGATGGGGCTACTCGCATCGTCCAGGGCGCCGGGATTGACGATGTCGTTGGCGCCGATCACGAGCACAACGTCCGTCTCCGGGAAGTCTTCGTTGATCTCGTCCATCTCCAGCACGACGTCGTAGGGCACCTTAGCTTCGGCCAAAAGCACGTTCATGTGGCCTGGAAGACGTCCCGCGACCGGGTGGATGGCGAAGCGCACCGTCGCGCCCCGGTCCCGCAGCACCTGGGCAACCTCCCACAGCGGGTACTGCGCCTGGGCCACCGCCATGCCGTAACCGGGCACCACCACCACACTCTTGGCGTCCGCCAGGAGTTCCGCCGTCTCTTTCGCTTCGATGCTGACGACTTCACCCTGAGGTTGGTCGCCGCGCTTGGCGGGCGCCGCACCCTCGTCGGCGCCAAAGCCGCCAAGAATGACGCTCAGGAACGAGCGGTTCATGGCTTTGCACATGATGTACGAAAGAATGGCGCCGCTCGAACCGACCAGCGCGCCGGTAATGATCAGGAGGTCGTTGGCCAGCATGAAACCCGCGGCGGCTGCGGCCCAGCCCGAATAGCTGTTGAGCATGCTGACCACGACGGGCATGTCCGCGCCGCCGATAGCCATCACTAGATGAATGCCGATCACCCCGGCCAACACGGTCATCAAGATCAAGGGTTGCACGCCGCCGTGGTGCGATGCGGTCAAGAACTGAAAGCCAAAGATCAGACAGGCCAGCAGCATCAGGATGTTGATCCAGTGCCGCGCTGGCAGCATCAGCGGCTTACTGCGGATCTTCCCGCGCAGTTTGCCGAAGGCAATCACGCTTCCAGTGAAGGTGACAGAGCCGATGAAGATGCCGAGAAAGACCTCCACTTCGTGGATCACGGCTTCTGTGCCTGAAAGCTCTACATTCGGATCCAGATAGCTGGCGAAACCGACGAGTACCGCAGCGGCACCAACGAAGCTGTGCAGAATAGCGACCAGCTCGGGCATGTTGGTCATGGCCACGCGCGCCGCGAGCACGGCACCGACGACTGCGCCCACGCCAATGGCCACGGCCAAAATGCCGTATCCGGCGCTGCTGACTCGCCCGCCCGCGGCCGTCGCGGCCAGTGCGATAAGCATGCCGATGATGCCCAGAGAATTCCCGCGCCGCGCGGTTTCCTGCTTGGACAAGCCGCCCAGGCTGAGAATGAACAGCACGCCAGCGGCGAGGTATGCGGTGGTGACGAGGCTCTGCGGCATGGCTACCTCTGAAACATCTTCAGCATGCGCTGAGTGACGAGAAAGCCCCCTGCAATGTTGATGGTCGCGATGAGCACGGCGATGGCGCCCAAAATCGTGACTGGCGACGACGTCGGTCCGGAAACTTGCAGCATGCCACCGACGATGATGATGCCGCTGATGGCATTGGTCACGCTCATGAGCGGAGTGTGCAGCGCCGGTGTGACGTTCCAAACCACTTGCCAACCAACGAAGCAAGCCAGCACGAAGACGGTTAGGTGCGACAAGAATCCAGCGGGCGCCACGAAGCCAAGACCGGCGAGGACCGCAGCTAACACAAGGAGCGTCACGCTGCTCGCTCCGGACTGTTGCTTCTTCGCAACGCTCGCTTGCTGCTGCGCCGGAGGCACTACACTTGGCAGCTTCGGCTTCGGAATTGGGACGACTTCCTTCTTCGGCGGTGGCCACATCAACTCGCCATCGAGAAGTACGATGGAGCCGCGTACCACTTCGTCGTCGAGATCGATGTGCCAGCTCTTCGCGCCGCCCATATCAGCGAGCAGGTGGTACAGATTCGAGCCGTAAAGTTGACTGGCCGTGGGCGCCAAGCGGCTGGGCAAGTCGATGTAGCCGATGATGGTGATGCCCTTTTCCGTGATCACCTCACCGGGTTTAGTTAGCTCGCAGTTGCCGCCAGATTCCGCCGCCAAGTCCACGATCACGGATCCGGGCTTCATCAGCTCGACGATTTCCCGCGGCAATAGGTTCGGAGCCGGCCGACCGGGCACCAGCGCCGTCGTGATGATGATGTCGACATCCTTGGCTTGCTTGGCGAAGAGCTCCATCTCCGCCTTGATGAACTCCGGACTCATCAACTTGGCGTAACCGCCTTCGCCGGTGCCATCTTCTTCGAAGTCCAGTTCCAAGAACTCCGCGCCCATGCTCTTGACCTGGTCTTTGACCTCCGGCCGGGTGTCGAAGGCCCGCACGATGGCGCCCAGGCTGCGCGCCGCTCCGACTGCGGCCAGTCCTGCCACGCCGGCGCCAATGACCATGACCTTTGCCGGCGGGACTTTGCCGGCGGCCGTCATTTGCCCAGTAAAGAAGCGACCGAAGAAGCTCGCCGCTTCGATCACGGAGCGGTAGCCTGCGATGTTCGCCATCGAGCTGAGGGCGTCCATCTTCTGCGCCCGGGTGATGCGCGGCACCTGGTCGATGGCGATCACCGTCGCTTTGCTCGCCTTCAAGCGCTCGAGCAGTGCCTCGGCTTTCGCTGGCCAAATGAAGCTGATCAAGGTGGACCCGGCCTTGAGCAGCTCAGCCTCGTGCTTCTTCTGCGTTCCGCGGTACGCATCGGTCTCCGGAAGCAGGTCCGGCGGCTGCACCTTCAGAACGATGTCAGCGGAGCCCCAAAGCTCAGCGACGTCATCGACGATCTTGCAGCCGGCTGCCTCGTAGGCGCTGTCGGAGAAGGATGCGCCGCCGCCGGCGCCCCGCTGCACCGACACCTCGAAGCCAAGTTTCTGCAGGCGGCCGGCAGTTTCCGGAGTTGCAGCGACCCGGCGCTCACCCGGTCGCACCTCTGTGGGGATTGCGATGATCATGTTCGGAGCACTGATGCTCCAACGACAGCCACACATCCTGCCCGCGTGACGGGGAGCTCAGCGGCCGCCGTCATAACCCAAAAACAAAGGCCGCGGCGGCAAAAAAGCGGGCCCACGCCTCGCTGGCCCCAGGGCAATCGTATTTGTCATCGGGGGGCGTATTTCCCTGGGCGGCGCGCGCTATCCTGCGGGCGTGACCAAGAAGTTCGCGCTCGCGCTGGCAATGGGACGCGCGCGGTCGTCTTGCCACGCCTCGATCTGCACGGACACGATGCGCCGGCCCTGTTTGGTGATGCGCGCCTTGGCGAAGGTATCCACGGGTTTGCCCGAGCGCAGATACGCAACGGTCAAGTTGATGGTCTTCGGGATCACCACCGTTTCGGCTCGATAGAAGAGCTCCAATACGGCCGTTGTCTCCAGGAGCGCGCCAATGGTGCCGCCATGCAGCGCGGGCAACACGGGGTTGCCGATGAGCGGATCTGAGTAGTGCAACACTCCAGTCAGCTGCTCGTCGTCTACGCGAGCGGAGAGACCCATGAAACGCCAATAGGGAATGGCGGCGATGAACTCGGAGAAGTCACCGTTTTGCCGAGCCTGTTGCACGACCTCCAGCAGCGGCACCGGGGTAGTCATTTGGTACCGGGGATCGGCGCACCCTTCGTTCCGATGGCAAAGGTGCCTGTCGCGCAGGCAATGGGGTCCGATTCGTCGTCGTGATAAGCGATACCCCGCGCAAACGCGATGTGGCGCGTCAGCTTGTAACACTCGGTGCGGCACATGACGTCTTTGTGCGCCAGTCCAGACTTTAGGTAGTCAATGCGCAAGTCTAGGGTGGCGATGGGTCCCATGCGCTTGAGCGCCAAGAACACCGCCGCGCCACACGCCGCATCCAACATCGAGGTGATGGCGCCGCCGTGCATCACCCCGGTGTGCGGATTGCCCACCAGCTTTTTGTCGTAGGGCAATCGTAGCCACGCGGTCGCGCCGTCGAAGTTCACGAACTTCAGGCCCAGCGCCTTGTTGTGGGGAATGCCGCCGGCGAATCCCTGGTCGAGGCGTGCCAGTTTTTCGGCTTTGTCGCTGGCTTCGTCTGCGCCCATGTGCGCGAAACCATAGCGTATTTCAAATAAATGCGCCGCGCGATTAACAGCGCCACCCGGCGCGGCGTTTTGCTCATGAGTTTCCGAACAGGAGAAAACACCATGAAAGCACGCACCATCCTCGCCGCCCTGATTGCCACCTCGCTGCTCGCCGTTCCCGCCTTCGCCGCTCCCGCAAATGGAAAGACACCTGCGGCTGCGCACGCCAAGAAGAAGCGCGGCGCCAAAGCGGACCCCGCCCAACGCGAAGCGCGCATGCTGGCCAAGCTGAAGGAAGCCGGCGTCGACGACGCCCGCGCCAAGAAGGTCATCGCCATCAACAAGCGCTATCACGCCGCACAGAAGACTCTGCGCGACGCTTCCAAGCCCGACCGTGAAGCGTTCCGCAAGGCTCGCGCCAGCAAAGACGCCGCAGCGATCAAAGCTGCGAAAGAGAAGATGCAGACCCACCGCGCCAAGCGCAAGGCACTCAACGAAAAGCGCGCCGCCGAAGTCCGCAAGGTGCTGACCACGGCGGAGCAGGCGAAGATCAAAGAGATGCGCCGTCAGGCGCGCGCCGAAAAGGGAAAGAACGGCAAGCGCGGCAAGAATGGCAAGAACGGCAAAGCGAAAGGCAAGCAGAGCTAACCCACCCCCTGACCACTCCCCACCCCCTGACCACTCCCCACCCCTCGACCCCTCCCCATCCTCCTCCTCCCCCCGCGAGGGAGCCACCTGCCCCCGGTGGCTCCCTCGCCTTTTTTTGTCCAACGCGAAAGGCGCTGCCTCGCCGCGCGGCCAGGCACTACAGTCTCGGTCATGAGCTACGCGGCCAGTTTGGAGTCGGTGCGTGCGGCGCGGGAGCGCATCCGCGGCATCGCGCACGTCACTCCGGTGCACACGTCGCGCACGCTCGACGCGCGCGTCGGGGCGGAGCTGTTCTTCAAATGCGAGAACTTTCAGCGTGTGGGCGCCTTCAAATTCCGCGGCGCGATGAACGCGCTGTCGCGCTTGGATCCAGCGCTTGCTGCCCGCGGCGTTGCAACGCATTCCAGTGGCAACCACGCGCAGGCCATCGCCCTTGCTGCGCAGCTGCGGGGCATTCCGGCGCATATCGTGATGCCCGAGAACGCGCCGGCGGTAAAACGCGCTGCCGTCGAAGGCTACGGTGGTCGCGTGGTTCCCTGCGCGCCGACGCTTCAAGCGCGCGAAGACACCGCGGCGCAAGTCGTGGCCGAGACGGGCGCCACCTTGATCCCGCCCTTCGACCACCCGGACGTGATGTCCGGTCAAGGCACCGTGGCGTTGGAGCTACTGGAACAGGTCACAGACCTCGACGCCATCTTCGTGCCCCTCAGCGGAGGCGGCTTGATCAGCGGCGTGGCCATCGCGGCGACAGAGCTGCAGCCGAAGATCCAGATCATTGGCGTGGAGCCCAGCGGCGCCGATGACGCCCAGCGCTCCAAAGCCGCCGGCAAACGCTTACCCTGCGATCACCCAAAAAGCATTGCGGACGGCCTGCTTGCCAGCGTCGGCGAGCTGACCTGGCCCATTGTGCGCGATCGCGTCGCGCACGTCCTGACCGTCAGCGACGACGAGATCCTCGCCGCCATGCGCCTGTTGATGGAGCGCATGAAACTCGTGATCGAACCCAGTGGCGCCGTCGGCCTTGCCGCGGCCCTGCAACCCGCCTTCCGGGAGCTGGGACTGCGGCGCGTCGGCATCGTGCTGTCCGGCGGCAACGTCGATCTATCCAAGTTGTTCGCCCCGCACGCGTGACCGGCGCGCAAGCTGCGTTGCTGCCATGCGCCGCTAGGGCCGAACTGCGGGATCGGCGAGTAACGCTTCGAGCTTTGCGTTCAGGTCTTGATCTCGATGGAACCCTCGTTGGGTGATCAACGCGAGGTTTGCTCGAACCTGCTCCAGGTCCAAGTCTGGATTGCACAGCACCAACTGCCGAGCGTCGATGCGATCCTGCAATCGCAACTCGGTCATGGACAGGACCTTCAGACTGAGCAGTTCTTCTGCTCTGGCGACAGCAACCGCACCGAGGCCGTCGAGTTCCGTGGGGCGAGCGCGCGCGATCACTTCTGCTTCGATCCCGCTGCTAGCCAACAGCAGATCGACCTTCACGCCTTGCGGCGATTGCAGACGGACGGTTGCGAGACGCTCTTGCGTGTCGTGCTCCACGGTGGCGAGCGGTTGGTAGCCATCGGCGCGGAGGCCCATCACCAAGCGCTCGGCGTCGTCGTCAGAGCTCACTGCAACCGCAAAGTCGACATCGCGGGTAAAGCGGACCTCGGCTCGGATCGACACAGCAAGGCCACCCACCAACGCGAACTTCCTCCCGCGTGCCGACAGAGCTCCGGCGGCAGCTCCCAGTGCAGCCTGCACGGAGCCAGAGTCAGTCATTTTCCAGAAGCCACTGCTCGAAGAGGCGCTGGAGCTCGGCGTCGCTGGCCCCGGGGTTTCGTTCGCGGAGGGACGCGCGCTTGAGTCGGAGGCCCAGTTCCATCATCTCGATCGCCTGACGCAGCTTCACTTCGGGGCGCTCCCGACGCGCCTCGAGTATGTCCTGCTCTCGAAGGGGATCCACGTGGGGATCCTAGCACCTTGGCACCGAGAAACCTCACCTGGATCACGCGCACGCGGCAGGCCAGCGCCGCCCCCTGGTCGAAGTCATCGGCCCGTTGGAACTCAGCGGGCGCGAAAATGTCGGAACTGGCGTGCGAGCGAGTTGGATGGTTGTCGCCTGTGGGGTCGTTCTCGCGTGCACGAGCCGGCCGTCGCCCGAGCGCCGCCGAAGCGCATTGCGACAACCGTGCGCTCCCGCGCTGCAGCCGCCCACTCGCGCCCAGTGCGCCACCCGATGACGCGCCTATCCGCCCCATCCAAAAAAAACAAACAAGACCGTGAGGTTCACTCGGGGATGGCGACGACGACGATGGTGTTGTTGTGGTAGCCGTCGAGGCGTCCGGGATCTCGGGCGACTTCGCCGTAGCTGGAGAAGCCTGCGATGGGCACGTCCGGGAACACCGCGCGGATGGCGTCGACCTCGCCGCTGTAGCGTTCGCCCAACGTCATGCCGCGGCAGACGCAACTGAAGACCAGAATGCCGGCGGCAGCGCGGCCGTCGAGCGCGTCTTTGGCTTGTTGTGCGGCTTCCCTGGCGGCGTCCAAGATGGCGTGGGGTGCGCCGCGCACAATGCAGACCTGAGCGCTTTCGGGAACTTCGCCGGCGCACGATAGCGAACCGTCGTCGAGCACGCGCAACGGCGCTCGCACCCGCACGATTTGCTCGAAGAGCAACACGCCGAGCTCGTTTTCGATCAGGTATTGCCCGATAGGAACGGATTCCAGGTCGATGCCGCGCGACTTGGCGTGGTCGCGATACACGTCCATGGCGGGGCGTCCGTCGATTTCGTGCACGATGTTGCCGCTGGCGCGCGTGACGGTCATGCGTGGCGAGACCTGCGACAGTCCGTGACCCATGCCGGTGGCCCAGGGCGTGGGGGACCAGAAGTGCACGACAACGACGCCACCCTCTGCGACGCCCGCGTTGCTGCCGACCACGGTCTTCACCAGTGCGCCTTCGTCGGCCGCTCCAGCCCCCACGATCAGGTGGTCATCGGGCACGTGCTTGCGGATCTCGACGACAAGTTGCTCGAAGGTCGGTGACAGGCCGTCGCCGAACATGATGGAGGACCGATGGCGACGGCCTCGGGCGCGGTGTTCGCCGGACTGTGCATCGGCTTCGCTGCACAGCGGCTTGAGGAGCTTCTTTGCGTTCTTGCCCAAGGGTTGGGCTTGGTTCAAGAGGTGGCGGGTGTCCGGCGCACTGACCAAGAGCACGCCCATACCTTCACGCGTCAGGCCGCGCTCGGTGATCTCACCGGCGGTGGTCGTGGCCACGATGTCGACGCCCTCGAGGCGTGCCTTGGCTTCCTGGACGACCTGTTCGAGATCGTATTTCGGCGAAGCGAAAATGAAAGCGAGATCCGCTTTGCGGTCGCCCAACGCGGCGAGTGCTGGGGCGATGGACTCGTCCGCGGCCGCGCTTGCGTTGGCGGAGATGGAAGCCCCACTGCTACAGATCGTAGACATACTCAAAGCCGACCCCTCGTTCGGCAGCACCACGTTGGCACCGGGGGTCAGGATAAACCTAAGACGCTTGGAGAAGAACGGGCCTGCCTCCGAAAGCTTTGTTTTCGACGACGCTTGACGGGGCGACAAAGCGGAAGTGCTCTTGCAAACAAGATGTCCCGTTGCTCAACCTGCTTGATCTCATTGATGTTTGTCGCGTGTTGTCCTCAGCCGCCGCCGGCCCACGCACCGCCCGGCGCGCCGGCCGGTTCCGAAACGCCTGCGCAGGCGCCCACTGCTGTGACTGTGGAAATGCCGCCGGAAGAGGTAACGGAGCCGAATGCAGTGGCGACGGTGGCCGTCGGCGAAATTGCCAACGCCGACGGTTGGTCGACGTTTCACGGCGGTCCTGCCAGGACCGGCGCAAGCAGGGCGCCCGCGGGTTCTGCGCCGCGCGTGCTGTGGTCTGCGCGCGTGGGGATCCAAGGCTACTTGAACGGCCCCATCGTACTTGGAGACCAGGTTGTGATCGTGTCGAGTTCCGGCACCGCCCACAACAAGCCAGATCCTGAGGACGGCGTGTACGCGCTGGACTTCAAAACCGGCAAGCGCGCGTGGCACGCGCACTTCGACCAGGACGCGAACGGCATCGCCGCAACGAAGAGCCACGTGTTCGCCACGAGCGACGATGGTCACGTGTACGCCCTGGATCTGAAGTCAGGGGCGGTGGCTTGGAAGCAGAGTGGCAAAGGCAAGATGTATTCGCATCCGCTGATCGTGGACGGGAAGGTGATCGTCGGCGACGCCATGGGCAACTTGCGCGCCTTTGACGTCACGGACGGCAAGCCGGCTTGGAGCGTTGGATTCGTGGGCGCCATTCGCGGTGGCGCCTCCGCAGACGACTCGGCGATCTACGTCACGTCGCAAGGGGGCGACGTCGCGAAACTGAGCTTTGCGGGCAAGGTAATCTGGAAGAAGCGCGTGATGCGGCCGCCCTGGGATGGGCAGGGCAAAGCCGAAGCTATTGAGACCTACGCGCCGCCGCTGCTCGACGGCGGCATGTTGATCATCCCCTTCGCGCGGGACACTTACTACAAGGACGTGCCTGCGCTATTGGCGCTCGATAGCAAGAACGGCAAAGAACGCTGGCGTTCGAAAGGGCCGGGATCCTGGGGGAATTTGCGGCTCTTGCCCGTCAGCGCGGCGGGCGCGCTGGTCTATGCGGAGCCGTACTCTGGCGACATCGTCGGCATCGCGAGTTCCACGGGGCGCATGCTGTGGCGCAACACAGCGGGGCCGTGCTTCTTCCCAAGTTGGTCGTCGCCGGCGGCCGCGGGTGATGTGGCGTACGTGGCGCGCTTTGACGGGACCCTGCACGCGGTGCGCGCTGCGAGTGGCAAGGAGCTGTGGCAGGTCTACTTGGGTGACAAGCGCCACGCAGGCAAGCCGCGCCCCAGTTTTCCTAAGGCGAAGTATGGCTGTGAGTGGCAGGTGCCTGTCGGCAACCCGATCTACTCACCCGTCGCCGTCGCTAACGACGGGACGATCTTGGTTGGGAGCGGGGAGGGCTTTCTCTACGCCCTCGGTAGCTGATACGGGTTTTGCTGGCCCCGGTGTCGGCACCCACTCGAGGGGGTCCTTCTTTTGGCCACCTTGCTCGATGGTGTCCAGCCCCTCGAAGGGATCGGAGACCGCGCGGTCGATCACGCCCACGTCCAGGGTTGCCGCGATCTCTGGCTCTTCACCGCCGCCGAGCTTGGGCGCGGGGGTCGAGGGTACCTTGCGATCGAGCGCAGGTGTATCCCACGCGCCTTCGACGATCGCGAGGGCGCGCGCCATCACCGGGATGTGCGCGCAGTGTGCGGCCTCGTTGGTCCCGGCATAAGACCACACGTGTAGGTTGCCCTGATCCACGTTGGATTTGGGGTGGAATGGCGAACCGTCGCTTTCCACGGACGTGCGCACAAGCCCCAGCTCGTGTAGCAACAGCTCGGCGGTGGCCGAGGTGGACGGATACTTTTCCGGGTCGACGTCCGAGTGGCTGAAAATGAAGATCTTCTTGCCGTGCAGGGCCTTCTTTGCGTACTCGAAGGTCGGCGTGAGCGTGTGGCTGCTCAGGGATTTGAGTGAGCCGTCGCGCTTCGGTGCGGCGGGGTTCCAGGCCGCGTGGAGCCCGTCGAGCAGAATGACGGCGTCGACGCGGTCGTCGCCATGCTTGAGGATCTCGTTGATGGCGCCATAGCCGGCACTCCAGGCAGAGAGTGCGACGTGCCGGATGTGGGCGCCGTCATCGTGGGTATGGTGTTTCAACGCGCTTTCGACGGAGCGCAGTAGTTCCGGGAATACATCCGGCCGTTGGAAGGCGTTGGAGTACGGCCCGCTCCCCAGGCCCTTGTCGATGCCGACATAAGCGACGCCGTTTGCGACCTGCACCAGAGTCTTGCGCACGGCGGAGTAGCCGTGGAAGTGGATCACGACGTCGAAGCCCATATTCGCCGTGTGTCCGCCCTTTTGGGGAATAGCGATGCGACCCATGTTCAGGTTGCGGTAGGGCGCGTAGGGCCCAAGACCGATAGGGTCGTGGGGATTGCATTCGTGAAAACCTTTGGCGCGCAGCGCGTCGGTCAGCGGTTCGAGGGTGCGTCGCTCACGCTCGACGGGTGCCGCGGTGACGTGCGGCGCTTCCGGGGTCGCCAGCCGGGCCAGCACCGCAGTAGCCCCGGCGCCGCCGCCCGCAGCGACGAGCACCGCGGCGGCCACTACTCCGACGCCGCCGATGCTCAAGGCGCGCCGAAAGATGTCGGCGTCGGATTGGGGCTTTTCCGGCGGCTTCACGGCAGGGAAGTCTATGCATTCCCGGACGAATGGAAAGCAAAGGACCGATGTTCCATCGTCACTGGAATGCCGACTCGGTCCGAGTGCGGGGGATTCCTGTGAATCGACGCGGGTTTGGAATGCGGAGCCACGCTTCGCTGTAACCTCTGGGAGAGGGCCATCGTGCTGCGAACCATTCGCGCGCTGTTTATGTTCTGGACGATTTTTCTGTCCTACGGACTGACGTGGCTGATCGACAAAGTGCTGCCCAAGGCTCGGGGCGAGCGTCTGTGGCGCTTCGTGCACGAGAGCAACGCGCGGCGCCTAGCGACCGGGTTTTCTAGGCTGCGCGGCGTCTTCATCAAGGTCGGTCAGGTGCTGAGCGTGATTGGCACCTTCTTGCCCAAAGCCTACGGGCGCGCTTTGGAGAGCCTGCAAGACAAGGTGCCGCCCCGGCCCTTCTCCGAAATCGAGGGCCGGCTGACGGAGGCACTGGGGCCGAACCCTCTGGACCGCTTCAAGAGCTTCGACCAAGTGCCCCTGGCGGCGGCGTCGTTGGCTCAGGTGCACCGCGCCGTCGCTAAAGATGGCACTGAGGTGGCGGTCAAGGTGCTGTATCCGGGCATCGAGAAGCTGATCCGGCGCGACTTGGCGGTGTTGCGCTCCATCTTGCCCTTCTTGCGGGTTGTGTTTCCGATTTCGCGGCAAGAACGCGTGCTCGATCAGCTCTCTGCCATGTTGGAGCGCGAAACCAACTACGCCAACGAGCGTAAGAATATGGAGCGCATCCGTGAGATTTTTACGGGACGTGATGACGTTGTGGTGCCGCAGGTCTTGGAAGAGCTGACGAACAAAGGTGTCTTGACGATGACCTTCGAGCAGGGAACGAAGATCAACGACTTCGAATTGCTCAAGGCTGCTGGCGTCGACCAAGAGGAAGTGGGGAAGCTCCTGGTCGAGTGCTACTTCAAGATGCTGCTCGAGAATCGCATCTTTCACGCCGACCCCCACCCGGGGAACTTCCTAGTGCGACCCGGGCCGCAGCTCGTTATTTTGGACTACGGCGCGGTGGAGGAAGTCACGGACGATCTCGCCGAGGGCATGAAGCTCGTCGTGCTTGGCGCGATTACGCGCAGTGACGATCAAGTGCTGCAGGGGCTAGAGCGCATGGGATTCGTGGCCGAAGGTGGCGACAAGGAGCTGCTGGCCAAGGTGGGGCGCGAGTACCTCGCGGTGCTTTCGAGCGTGAACATCACGAACTTCGCGCAGCTGGACCGCGACACGATCGAGAAGCTGAGCGGCTACGATCAAGTGCGGGGCAAGCTGCGCGACATCATGCGCAGCGTCGAGTACCCCGAGGGCTATTTCTACGTCGAGCGCACTTTGGTGCTGTTGTTTGGCCTGGTGGGTTCTTTGGCGCCCAACGCTGGCCTGGCGGGTCTGGTGCTGCCCCATGCGTCGCGCGCTTTCGCCATGGGCATGCAAGTGCCTCCGCCGAGTGCCAGCGCATGAAGCGAGTGGTTCTATTCGCCGCGGCACTGTTCGTTGCCTCGTGCGCGTCAGAGCCGCCGCGTGCAGCAGCCGGCAAGGGCGCACGGGTGGAGAGCTGTCACTACGAAGCGCGCGTCGCGAAGACGACTCCGCTGCTACTAGATGTGCGCGTGCAATGCGCCGCTCGTGGGCCACTTGCCTTTGTTGCTTCGGAGCGACCGGCGGCGCGACACATTTCGAAGATCGTGGACGCCAGGGGACGTGCCCTTGAGCGCCAGGGTGCGACGTTCAGTATGCTGTCCGACGCCGTAACCACAGCGTCTTTTAGCTATCGCGTGGATTTAGACGGCGTGGCCCGCGACGCGGAGTCTTTCGACATTGCACTGCGTAGCGGGCGCTCGCTGATCGCGCCCGCATCGACGTGGATCCTGCGTCCGGAGCCCCATACCGGCCACACGGAGATCACGCTGCGGGTGCATACGCCGAAAGACATGGGCTTCGTGACGGGACTCACGCCGGTGGGTGACGGCTACCGCATGGACGCCCACGAAGTGCGCGTCTCGACCTACGCCGTCTTCGGCCCCCGCCACATCGAGACCCTCATGCTTCCGGGGCCCCTGTCCCAGGCACAGGAGAGCAGCTCGCAGAGCCGTTTGACGGTTGCGTTCGCGGACGGGCCCCTCGATCTGAAGCGCCAGGTCGTGACGGACTGGGTTGGAGGTTCGGCTCGGGCAGTGGGCAAATTCTGGGGCGGGTTTCCCGTGCAGCATGGCCTGGTCGTCGTGCTGCCTTCCGAGGGACAACGCGGAGTCTCTTTTGGCAAGGTGCTGCCGGAGAGCTCGCCGGGCATCGTGATCGTACTCGGAGAGAAGAGTGACGCCGAATCCCTGAAGGACGATTGGGTCTTGGTGCATGAGTTGTTTCACTTGGGCTTCCCGTCGTTCCAGGGCGAAGGCAAGTGGCTCGACGAAGGACTCGCGACCTACTACGAGCCCATCATCCGCGCGCGCGCCGGCACGAAGACAGAGAACGAAGTGTGGGGCGAGTTTGCGCACGCCATGCCGCAGGGTTTGCCGGCGATGCAGAACGAAGGACTCGAAAACACCAAATCCTATCGAGGTATTTACTGGGGCGGTGCCCTGGTGGCGCTGCTGGCAGACGTCGAGATCCGTGAGCGCAGCCGCGGTAAACAAGGACTCGAAGCCGGGCTGCTCAAGGTTCTCGAAGCTGGTGGCAATGCTTCTGAAGTGTGGACGCTGGATCAGGCCATGCGGGTATGCGACGCCTCTGCGGGGCTCGGAACGTTGCGCGCTCTTGCGGCGCGCCACGCGCACCGCGGTTCGCCTGTCGACCTAGACGCACTGTGGCGCAAGCTTGGCGTGGTTCGGTTGCGGCGGGGCGTGCGATTAACCGATGACGCGCCTCTGAGTCAGATCCGCAAAGCTATTGTTTTCGGAGCACCGTGACCGACAAGCCTGGCGTCTGGGTCGAGTTTCTCTCGGATCCGGAGGTGCGCTCTGCGTTGCCCGCAGTTGCGCCCCATTTGGGGCGCATCCATCTGTCGATTTCCACGACGCGCTTCTTCTCAGACGAATTCGCTGCACTCACGCGGCAGGCGAAAGAATGCGGGCTTGACGTGTATCTCTGGCCGCTGTTCCCCATTGAGCGCGGCTACTGGCTAGGAGAGCACAACGCCGCCGAATTGCAGGAAGTGATGCAGGGCTTGTTGCGTTGGCGCGACGCGCCCGGGGGGCCGAGCTTCGACGGAGTGTCCTTTGATTTGGAGCCCGGCCATGCCTACGCAGAGCGGCTGCGCACTTCTAAGTTGCACCGCCTGCCCACCTTGTTGATCGAGCACGTCGACCCAGCCGCGTTCGAGCGCGCACGACTGCTATTCGCGCGCGCCTTGGACACTTTGCACCAGGGACAGTTGCGGGCGCACGCCGTGGCGTTCCCGCTGGTGCTGGACGACGCGCCCGGCGACCGCGTGTTGGAGGACGCGCTAGACACGCCCGTGTCGGATCTGGATTGGGACGAGGTCTCCTTCATGGTGTACCAGACGGCGTTCACGCAGCTCGCGGGACTTTGGTTTGGCCCGAGCCTGGTAGCGGCCTACGCGCAGGCAGCGGTAGCGCGCTTTGGCGAGCGCGCTGGATTGGATCTGGGCGTCGTCGGGGGACCCGCACTTGGGCTTGACGCGGGGGATCGGTATCCGGACCCGACCGTCCTCGCGGCAGATCTCGCGGCGGCCCATGGCGCCGGCATCCCCTACGCCCAGATCCGAGTGTACGGACTTGCCGGCTTGCTCGAAGAAGGCGGCGCGGGACGTTGGCTCGGACAGTTGCCGCCCTGCGCGACGCCGGCGATCAGTCAGGAAACGACTGGATTGCGCGCCGGCATCCAGGCCCTGTCGCGTGCGCTCAAAGCAGCGACTTGACGATGACGACGTCAACCAGGTCTACGCGGGGATTCAACTCGACCCGGCGTAGTTCATCGGATCGGGCCCTTGATTGGCATCCAAAATTAGTTTGTATGCTTATCGCTTTCCGCGCACCAACACCCCCGCCACCGTCGGTCGGTCCTCCTGGCCACTTTCGGTCGCTCCTCCTGCCGCCACCGTCGGTCTACGGTCAGTTCACCGTGGGCTAGCGTGCGCTCAAAGCAGCGACTTGCAGCCGGGCGCGCAGTTCTTCGTGAGTGCGGGCTCGCAGACTTCACCGCCATCCAAGATGCCGTCGCCGCAGACCGGCACAGTGCAGTTGGTGCGGCACTTGCTCGGTGAGTCGTAGGCGATCAGCGCGACGGATTGGTTCAGGTTCAAGCTGATGAACCCGGAGTTGCCGTTGACGAAGGCCCAGTCGTTGATGCCGCTCGAAAAGCCCATGCTCACGTTGACGATCCAGTTGCCTGGGATGGGGAAGGAGCTGATCGCACCTCCATCGGAATTGGATGCAAACTGCCACGTGCCCGTGGCGGTGCTGCTGCTGGATTTGTTGAATTCCGAGAGGGTGTCGTCCGCCACGGTCACGAAGGTCTGTGCTGGCAATCCGCTGATGCTCGCTTTGACCTGCGTCGCGGGCTGGTTCTGGCCGGAACTGTTCTGATCGATGCCGTGCACAACGATCAAGCTCAGCTGTCCGCCGTTCGTATTCCGCTGCAGAATCATGCGGCTGGCCATCAGCTCTTCGAAGCCGGTGTGACTGCTCGCCGAGCTGTAGGCGTAGAACTGCTGCGCGCTGCTGCCCGTGTCGAGGGGAATGATGGCCACGTTGATGGCGCCTTGTTGCAGTTGGAAGGCAGGGCGATCTTGGTTGCCCGGACCGAGGTCGCATTGTTCGCCGGGCTCTGGCACGCCGTTGCCGCAGAACGTAGGGCTTCCGCCCGTGCCGCCGAAGCCGCCGGGGCCACCGCCAAAGCCGCCGAAGCCGCCCACGCCGCCGGCGCCACCGGCGCCGCCCGTGCCGCCGCATTTGCCGCAACCGAGGGATGTCACCTCATCGACGCAAAGAGAATCCCAATCCACCTGACAGCAGTACCCGTCCGTCGCGCATACGCACTGAGCGATCTTCGGGTCGATGCAGCCCGGAGATGAATGCACCGTGCAGCAGTCGCCTGTCGGCGCTCCACCGCTGCCGCCGCTTCCGCCAACGCCACCGAAACCACCGATGGGCCCGCCGCCGAATCCGCCGACGCCACCGAAACCACCGATGGGCCCGCCGCCGAATCCACCAACGCCACCAAAACCACCGATGGGTCCGCCGCCGAATCCGCCGACACCACCTGCACCACCGATGGGCCCACCGCCGAATCCGCCGCTGCCACCCAAGCCACCGACAGGTCCACCGCCGAAGCCCCCGGTACCGCCGAAGCCGCCCACGGGCCCACCGCCAACACCGCCGGTGCCGCCACAGTTGCCGCAGCCAAGGGACGTGACTTCCTCGACGCACAGCTCATCCCAGGATTGTTCGCAGCAGAAGTTGTCCGTCGCACACACGCATTGCGCGACGCTGGGTATGTTGCACGCTGGGAAATCGTGGGGCGAGCAGCAGTCGCCGCTGGGACCACCACCGGTGCCGCCAAAACCACCGACGGGTCCGCCACCAAGACCACCGGCGCCACCCGCGCCGCCGAGGGGCCCGCCACCGAACCCCCCACCCCCCCCCGCCCCGCCGAGGGGCCCGCCCCCGAACCCGCCAACGGGGCCTCCGCCCGCGCCGCCCACGCCGCCAACGGCTCCGGACCCGCCCGCGCCGCCGCTGGACAAATCGTCTTCCAGTCCGGCGCGCCCGCAGGCGATGGGAGCCATGGCCAACGCGACCCAAGCGATGTGGTGCAGTCTCACAACGCGATCTTGGCAGGCGGAGACATCCTGCTCAACCAAACGGCAGTCTTTTTATTCGCCAACTGCGGCAGCCGGTGTCTTCAGAGCCCGAAGCGCTCGGCGTTTTCCGCCAAGTACTGAACGTAATATGCGCTTTCTTGGTGTGGTGCGACCTCACCGGCGTCGACGGCGGCTTCCAGCGCTCGTTTCAGGTCCCCCAGCTTGCGCGACGGGGCGAGCCCGAAGGCCTCCATGATCGCGGTCCCCACCCCTGTCGGCAGTGGCGGCTGCTTTGCGTCTTCGGCGGCCAGCGCGGTAATGCGACCCGCAAGCTCGTCGATCATGGCGATGCCGCGGCGTTTTTTTTCTGGACGCTTGGTCGTGATGTCCGCCCGAGACAAACACATCAGGTCTTCTAAATGTGGTCCCATATCCCGTGCGAAACGCCGCACCGCGCTGTCGGTCCAGCTGCCGTCGTATTGGCTCGCGCGTAGATGATGCAGGACGAGAAAGCGGATCTCCGAACTGAGGGCTTCATCCGCGCGAAACAAACTTCGGCGCCGCTCCATCTTGTCGAACATGCGCGCGCCTACCTCGGCGTGGCCGAAGAAGTGCACCTCGCCGCTGGGCGAGATACTGCGAGTGCGCACCTTGCCAATGTCGTGAAACAGCGCGGCCCAGCGCACTTCGAGCTGGGCGGTCGCTTGGCTCACCACCTGCTTGGTGTGCTTCCACACGTCCTTGTGTCGCCACTCACCGTCGCCGAATCCAACCATCGCCTGCACTTCGGGCAGCAGCACGTCCAGCACGCCAGTGGCTAGCAGCGAGTCCAGCCCCAGATCCGGGTAGGCGCCCATCATCACGCGATCGAGCAAGGGGCGAATGTCGCCGGAAGAAAGCGATGCGAGGTCTCCCGCTTGTGCCAGAACCAGGGGTCGATCCGTAACCCCGCGCTCGGAGCATTCGGCAGCTCGTTCCAACGCAGTCATTCCGCGGTCTGCATCGGACCGCTCGTTGTCGACTTGCTCAGGCATGAACATTGGGCGCCGGCATGCAAGAAAAGGCCGACGGGCGCAGGCTCTTAGCACAATCAGGCTTGTCCTCCACCTGCGGAATTTCGTGAATCCTTCTCGCACTTGGACCCAAGCTGCGCCATCCTGCGAGCAATGCGACGTGTCGCTTTCATCGGGCTGATGCTGATTGGTTTCGCCGGCGCCGGCTGTCCTGGTTCGGACCCAGACTTCAGCCAGCCGACGGTGGACGCGGACACGCCCGTGCCGGATGCGGCCTTCGAAACCGGCACAGGAGTGCCGACGCCGCTCAACATCACCAATTGGAACGTGAAGAACCTGTACAACACCGTGCGCGACAGTCCGGAAGTCGCGCAGGCGGACGAGATCATCCTAAGTGCGACGGAGTATCAGGCCAAGCTCAGCGGTATCGCCAAGGTGCTCAACGACCTGAAGTCCGACGTCGTCGTACTGCAGGAGGTCGAAAACAAGAACGTCGTGAAAGACTTGGCGGCCGCGGCGGGTCGGTTCCCGCACCAGCACATCACGACGGGTAACGATCCACGTGGCATCGACATTGCCATCTTGAGCGACCATCCCTTCGGTCCGGTGCTGAGCCATAAAGACGAGTTCTTCCAGTCGTCTTCGGATCCGACGCGTAACTTCAAGTTCGCCCGCGATGTGCTGGAGGCGCATTTGAGCTTCAACGGCCGGCATGTCGTGTTGCTCGGGGTGCACTGGAAGAGCGGTACGGACCCGGACAGCCAGCTCAAACGCCTTGCCGAGGCCGAGCAGACCAGGCGCATCGGCACCCAGGTCAAGTTTGCGGATCCTTCCGCCATGGTGGTGATGCTGGGCGACTTCAACGACGTGCCTGGCTCGCCACCCATGGTGGCGCTTGGCGGCGCCGCCCCTCTGGAGTTCCTGAGCGCCACTGAAAACGTCCCGCCGAACGAGCGCTGGAGCGTGACCTTCGGCGGTGCGAAGCTCTTCGACGATCAAATTCTCGACGCAACGGCGCTGTCGCTGACGGACCGGGTGTTCAACACTTCCGTTGTGATCCAGCACGGCGCCGAGGTGGATGCGGTTGCGGATCACGATCCGGTGCGCGTGACGTACCAGGTCAAATAGCTGCGGCAGCGTTACTGAACAGACTCGCCTCCTGGGGCGTCAAACTTCTGAAATCCTTGGATTTTGGCGTCGACCCCCATGCCGCGATACGCTTCCAAAGCTGTGCCTTCCGCGCGCCCGCTCCGCGCCTTCCGCGACTGGGGACGCCTCGTCGCGAGGCTGATTTGCGCGCTTTTCGCGTTGATCGGAGCTCTGCCCCTCGCCGCCGGGGTGCTGACCCGCACGGATTGGGTCCTGGATTGGGCGTCGGACGAGACGCGGCGGGTGCTCGCTGAAGAGCTAGGTGTCGAGGCCCGCTATCGGGTGCGCATGGAGCTTTGGCCGCTCTCGATCGCCATGGAAGACCTGGAAGTACCGGCGAGCGATGGGGGCACACCTGCCCTTGCCGCGAAGCGGGTGTCGGTGCGACCACGCATCTTTTCGCTCCTGGCGGGGCGGCTCGATGTGGGTGACATCGAGATCGATCAGCCGGACATCCGCTTGGTCGTACGCGACGGGCAGATCGTCAATCTGAAGTACCGACTGCCGAAGCGTGACGGACCTGCGCCCGAGATGCGTAGGGCGCCGTTTTCGTCCTTGGGGATTTCCGACGCGCGTATGTCCTTGAGTATCGACGCGGTCAAGGTCGTGTCTTGGCCCTTGGACATCGACGTATTTGCGGAGAGTGGTCCCAGTTTCGAGGTCGCGGTACGAGCAGGCGAGACGCGCGTGGTGCATGCCCGGCCCATGACTCTAGAGGGCGCACCGGGCACGGCATCCGTTGCGGAGAGCGTCGCCACCCGGTCGCTCACCTTCGACGCTTTCGACGAGGACATCGTCTGCCGCGCCGAGTTGCGCGTGCGTGCAGAGCCCGGGTCGGTGCTGATTCGGCGTTTGTCGCTGCTGGGCCGGGCGGATGCGGATCCCGCCCAAAATACCTTTCCAGATTGCCGCGAGGCCAGCGAAGACGATCCCGCGCGCGTGGCTTTGCGGCTGTCACAAATGCGCGTGGTGTTCCGCAAGAGTGAGACCCCGCTTTTGGACGGCCATGTGGTGGCTCGGGCTCCGGCGCTCTTCGCAAATCGCATCGAGGGTGTGCCGCCGTTATTTGGGTGGGTCGCGTTTGCGGGCGACCTTCGCTACGACGGGCACTACAAGCTGCCAGAAGTACGCGGCAAACTGCGCGGTGGGGGTCTGGGTCTCGACGTCTACCACCTGGCGAAGACCCTCAGCGCCGACGTCGAAGTGTCTGCTGACACGGTGAGTATTCCGACTTGGGATACGACCTTCGCCGATGGTCGCATCCTGCTGACGGGGGTCAAGATCCGCCCGACGGAGGAGACGGTGCCTTTGAGCGTCGAGCGGCTCGACGGGACCGACATACCGTTCCCAGCATTGATGCGAGATCTGGGGGTGACCGACAACACGATTGTCGGTTGGGACTTGGACACTACCAAAGTCACTTCTTTCAAGGGCACGTTGAACCCACTTCGGCTCGACGGAACCTTAAGCGCCGAGACGAAGAACTTTGAAGTCTTCGACCGGTCCCATAAGAGCTCCGCCAAGAAGCATATGATCGGCGTGCGCAGCGCAAGCCTCCGCGGCAAAGTCGGTGTGCGGCCGAACGCGCTCTTGTTCTACGACACGCGAGCGAGCTTCGGAAAGAGCGCGGTGCTCGCGAAGATGGTGAGCATCGGCTTCAACAACGACATCCAGCTCGACATCTCGAAGGGCTCGAAGATCGAGCTTTCGGACGTGAGTCCGTTGATCGACATTCCCTGGTCCGGCTTGGCGGAGCTGTCCGTGACCATGCGGGGAAAGTCCGGCAATCCAGAGCTGCTCGGCGAGCTCGCCGTAGCCAAGCTGGAGTTCGGGGGCTTTCCCATTGGCGACATCAAGAGTGGCAAGGTGCGCTTCCGCCCCTTGAAGGTCGACTTCACGGACGTCGTTGGCAAGAAGGGCAAGAGCGAGTTCCGCGTGCCCACGGCGCGCCTGAACTTCGACACGGACTCGTCTGTACTGACCGACGCCCGAGTCATCTCAGAGCGCTTCGACATTCGCGACTTCTTCGCGATGTTCCTCTTCGACAAGGATCCACGCTTCGATCCCATCCTGGGTGCCGGCAAGGTCGACGCCACCGTGCACTACGATATGGGCGGCAAGCGAGACCGCTGCGGCGGCGGCCTGCTCAAAGTCGCTGGAAGTATGGATTTCTCGCGGCTCGAACTCTTCGAAGAGCGCTACGACACTGGCAAGGGGGACTTTGACTTCCGCTGGTTGGATCGAGACGCCAGCTACCAGGGCATCGAGCTCGATGTGCCGAGCGTGAAGTTGACCAAGGGTGCTGGCACCATACTCGGGTCGTTCCAGATGCGACCCGGCGCCAAGCTTTCGGGCCACGTCGTGGCCACGGGCGTGCCGCTGTCGCGCATCGATGCCCTAGGACGTTTGGCGCCACTCTTGGATGGTCGTGGCAGTGGCACCGCAGTCGTCTCCGGCACCGTCGACGACATGGTGATCCAATCGCAACTGCGGGTGTCGCCCATCCGCGTGGGGACCAAGACACTGCCGGCTAGCGATGTCAGCTTGGAGCTGGAACCGAAGCGAAGCGCCGTCAAGGTCATCGGGCGCACGCGTTGCGGAGGGGCCATCACCCCGGAGTTCGACCGCGCGAAGTGGGAACGCGACGAGTCCGTGGGCACGTTCTTCGTCTCCGGCAGCGCGTTGGGCGGGCAAGTGCGTATGTCGCGGCTGGCGGTGACCCGCCAGCAAAAGAAGCGCGTCTCCGGCAACGTTGACTTTGTCGATTTGGACGTGGGCAGCCTGGCGGAGGTCGTGCCCAGCGTCGCGTTGGCGAGCTCCAAGCCTCAGGGGCGCCTGACGGGCACGCTGGCCATCGAGAAGATGGAGATGGACCGTCCCATTGCGTCGCGGCTGCGCCTGGTCATGAAGAAGCTCGAAGTGCAGCAGAGCGGCATGCGCGTCGAACTGCTGGGCGGGCCTCGCCAAGTCTCGCTTTCAGACGAGAAGCTCGAGATCGGCAACCTGGGCCTGGCCGTCGTTTCGCCCCGTGGGCAACGCGGGGTGTTCGACGTGCGCGGCAGTGTTTCCAAGCTGGGTTCGGACCCGGAGGTTTCGGCGGAGCTGTCGCTGCGGCCCGTGGAGCTTGCATCCTTCGTTGCGGATATTCCACGGGTTGAGCGCGCCAAGGGACGACTGGAAGGCAAACTCTCGCTGCAAGGGCCGATCAAAGCGTTGCGCTACCGCGGCGGTTTTCGTCTGAAAGATGGCGAGATGGTCGTACGCGGCTTGCCCTCCGCGGTGACGGATCTCTCCATCGCGCTGGACGTGGACGGCGAAGAAGTGCGCCTCACCCGCGCCACGGCACGGGTGGGGAACGGTAGCGTCTCCATCAGCGGCGGCGCGCCCTTGCGTGGATTCGAACTCGGGGCCGCGCGCGCTGTGATCACCATGCGAGACTTTGCTCTTCCCTTGGAGCAAGGCATGCGCAGTTCCGTCGATGGCAATCTCGTCGCGACCTGGCAACCGGACGGCGGAGCGGGCACGGGACGCTCCCTGCCTCGCATCACCGGCGACGTCACCATCAAGTCCTTCGACTATACGCGGCCGATCACCATGACCGCGGACATCAGTACGCTTGGACAGCGAGGCAAGCGCACGGAGTTCGAGGCCTACGACCCAAGCGACGACATGATCGACTTGGACTTGACCATCCGTGCTTCGCGCGCGCTGAGCATCCGCAACAACCTGGTCGACACGGAGCTGACCTTGGGTTCTACGGGCCTGGAACTATCGGGAACCAATCAGCGCTTCGGGCTGCGCGGGGAAGTGCAGGTCAAGCCCGGTGGCCGCATACGCTTGCGTCGAAGCGAGTTCGAGGTGCGCTCCGGCACCGTGCGTTTCGATGACCGCACGCGGATAGCACCCAAAGTCGACGTGCGCGCCACCACCGAGTACCGGCGCTACTCGGAGTCTTCGGGCGCCAAGGAATCATCGTCTGGCAGCAGCGACGGCGCGAGCGCCGGCGGTACTGCCGCCCAAGGTGGTCGCTGGCTCATCACCATGCACGCCCACGGCGACGCGGAGAACCTACGCATCGACCTGACCAGCGACCCGGCCTTGGCTCAGGACGACATCTTCCTGCTCTTGACCGTCGGGCTGACTCGCGCCGAGCTCGACCAAGCGCAGAGCGCCAGCGTGGGCGAGAGCGTTGCCTTGGAAGCGCTGGGTACCCTCAGCGGGGCCGACCGGGCGGTGTCCAAAGCGTTGCCGGTGATCGACGAGTTCCGCTTTGGCAGCGCGTACTCTTCACGCACGGGTCGCACCGAACCCACAGTGACCATCGGCAAGCGTTTGGCGGACCGCATTCGCGCCAACGTCACCAGCGGCTTGGCAGATTCCCGCGAGATCCGTTCCAACATCGAGTGGCGCTTGAGCCCCCGAGTCAGCGTAGAAGGCTCCTACGACAACGTGAACGACATCTCCAGCTCGTCTTTGGGTAATCTGGGAGCAGACATCCGATGGCGACTCGAATTCGAATAGGCCGGCTGGGAGCGGCAGCGGCTGCGCTGTGCGCGCTTGCTTGCGGCGATGGCGAAGACGACGTCACACCTCAGCCCCCGGCGACCAGCGTCATCCTGTATGGCGCTCCGGCGGAGACGGAGCTCACGCCCTTTCCGTCGGATCGCTACACCGTTGAGGACAAGGGCAGCGCCACGGGCTTGCGGGTGGATGTATCCGCGGACACGACTGGCGACCCCATGGCCGTGGACCTTGCAGACAGCATGGCGCAGCTGTCGAAGCTGGATGGTTTTTCGACGACCGGCGGCGTGGTGTTCAAGCTGTCGTCGCCCATCGACGCCCGCGGCATCGATCACGTACCGGATGCCGAGCCGCCGATCCTGGATCCTATCGACGACGCCAGCGTCTACACCAAGGCGGAGTCCCCCCTCCTCTTGGTCAACGTCGACCCCGACGCGCCGGAGTTCGGGACGGCGCTCGGCATTGTGCCGCGCTACTTCGAGCAGGCGGAAGACGGGTTTTACGAAAGCGACGAGTTCACCCTGATTGCTCAGCCCGCGGTGCCGCTACGACCGGCGTCCCGCTACGTGATGATCGTGACGGACAAGCTACATGCCCGCGACGGTACGGCTGTTGGCTCCGAGCCACTGATGCGAAGCGCGCTGAGCAATTCCAAGGACGCCTACTCCGTCGAGCTGCGCGACGCCGTGCAAGTGGCCGCGGACGCTGTCGGATTTACGCCGAAGAGCGTCGTCGCGGCCACGCTATTCACCACGGGCAGCACCGTGACCGGCATCGTCGAGATGGCCAAGGCGCGCCGGGCTGCACCTCCCCCAAAACAAACCAAGGCTTGGGAAGTGGAGTCGCCCCTGGTCAGCCCGGGTACCCGCGTGCGATTCGCCGGCAGCTTCGAAGCGCCGGAGTTCCGCGCGGCCAGCGATGGCAAGTGGGAGTTCGACACTTCCGGTCGCCCCAAGCTTGCCCAGAACGTCAGCCTCGAGACGTATCTGGCGTTTTCGGACGCCACCCAGAGCGGACCGCGTCCGGTGGTATTTTACGCTCACGGACTGGGTGGCGACAAAGACAGCACCTGGGGTACCGCAGAGCGCTTGGCGTCGCTTTCCGCACGGGGCGTCGCCGTCTTGGGCATCGACTCTCCCGAACATGGCTCGCGCGCTACTGGCGAGACCAATCTGGTTAGCAGCGTCTATGGCTTCTTTGGGATCGACGAAGACACCAACCAGTTCGACATCGAACGCGCACGGGACAACTTCCGTCAGATGGCTGCGGACCAGCTGGAGCTCGTGCGCTTCGCAAAGTCGCTTTCCACGTTAGATCTCCTGCCCCTGGACGCCTCGGGCCAGCCCGCGCCCGACGGCGTGCCTGATCTCGACGTGTCGGCCTTCTATTACATCGGCCATTCCTTTGGAGCCGTGCAAGGTGCCACCATTTTTGCCATCGCTCCGGAAATCGAAGCGGCCAACTGGAACGTTGGCGGCGCCGGGTTGATGATGCTCTTGCGCGACTCCAACCTGTTCAGCCTGTTCCTCAAGTCCATCAGTCCGCCCAAGACACCCTTCGGCGCGGTTGCGCGCTTCATGGCCATCAACCAAGCCATCGTCGACCCAGGGGATCCCCTGAACTTCGCTCGCTACGCCACCCTCGAGACGCTTCCAGGCGTGGCCAAGGCGGACCCACGGGATGTGTTGCTGCAGCAGGTTGTGGCGGACACCATTGTTCCGAACTCGACGAGCGAAGCCTTGGCCCGCGCGGCAGGGCTCGCCGTGCTCAACCCGGTGACCCCCGCTTCTGGGCTGACAGAAATCAGTGCACCCGCATCCGGCAACCTGCCCAACGGTGCCACCGGCGTGGTCTGTCAGTTCGACACCATGAATGACGGCAAGATCGCGTCCCACGGCGAGTTGGCGTTCTCCACCGAGGGCCTGCAGCAGTACGTTTCGTTCTTCAAGACTCGCATCGAGGATAACCGCGGCGTCGTGAACGCGCCGTATTGACGCGGAAGTGATGCTAGCGTGGCCGGCCATGCGACAGCGTCGGTTCTGGGGATGGGGCTACGAAGACGTCAGTCCGAGCGAAACTGAGCTCGGCATGCTCGAAGCAGCGTTGACGGGCATGCTGGGCATGCGCAGCGCAGAGCCACAGGCACGGCCGCAGATCGAGGAGATCGTGCTGCGCGATCCGCGCGCGGCGTTGCCGGCCTCACTGGGGGAGCTGTGTGACGCCTCGCCGCTGAGCCGAGCCAGCCACAGCTTTGGCAAATCCTATCGCGACATCGTGCGTGGATTCGATCGCAACTTCGACAACCCGCCAGACATCGTTGCGTACCCAAAGAGCGAAGCGGACGTCGCCCGTATTCTTGACGCCTGCGCTGAAGCGCGCATCGCCGTGATCCCCTTCGGCGGCGGCAGCAGCGTGTGCGGCGGTGTCGAGCCCGTCGCTTCCGAGAACTATCAGGGAACGCTTTCCCTCGATCTGGCGAAGCTCGACCAGGTTCTCGAAGTGGACGCCACGTCGCGTGCGGCCCGGGTGCAGGCGGGCGTGCTTGGCCCGGCGCTGGAAGCCCAGCTCAAGCCGCACGGTTTGACGCTGCGGCACTATCCTCAGTCCTTTGAGTTCTCAAGTTTGGGCGGCTGGATCGCCACCCGCGCTGGCGGGCACTTTGCGACCGTGTACACCCACATCGACGACCTGGTGCAGTCGATGCGCGTGGTCACGCCCACGGGCATTCTCGAAACCAGGCGGCTTCCCGGATCCGGAGCGGGACCGGATCCGAATCGCCTATTCCTCGGCTCCGAAGGCACCCTGGGGGTGATCACCGAAGCCTGGATGCGACTCTTCGAGCGTCCGACCTTTCGCGCAAAAGCATCCTTCCGTTTCGAGGACTTCGGCGCCGGCACGAACGCCTTGCGTCATCTTGCACAGAGCGGTCTGTTCCCCTCGAACGCGCGTCTGCTCGATCCCGTCGAAGCCATGCTCAATGGCGCGGGTGACGGCAGCCACGCCCTACTGCTTGTCGGCTTCGAGTCCCACGATCATACACTCGGCGCCTGGCTCGAACGCGCCGTTGAGCTGTGTCGCGGCTGTGGGGGCAAGGCCTCCGATGCCGACATCGTCCCAAACGTCGAAAGCAGCTCCAAAGATGGCGCCGGCGGAGCATGGCGCAGAGCCTTCTTGCGCGCGCCCTATCTGCGCGACGAACTGGTCGCCCGCGGGGTGTTTGTGGAAACCTTCGAGACCGCCGTGACCTGGGATCGCTTCGACGAGCTACACGCCCGGGTGATCGCTGCGGCGCGGGCCGTGGTCGGACAGCAAGCAGCTGTCACTTGTCGCGTCACCCATGCGTACCCGGACGGCGCGGCGCCCTACTTCACCGTGATTGCTCCGGCACGCCGTCGCGACGAACTGGCGCAGTGGCGAGATATCAAAGCCGCGATCACCGATGCCATGCTTGCCGCGGGGGGCACCACCACCCATCACCACGCCGTAGGCCGAGATTTCCGCCCGTTCTACGAGCGGGAAGTGCCGCAGCCTTTTCAGAATGCCATGCGTGCCGCACGCGCCGCCCTCGACCCGCGTGGGATCCTGAACCCTGGGGTCTTGTTTGCCGGTGCGTGACGCGCGGGTTCCCCTTCCACATTGTGGGCTCGGTGTTATGTTCCCGCCGTGAACGTCCGCTTGGTCAAAGAATACCGCTTCGAAGCCGCACACCGTTTGCCTATGGTGCCGGCAGGGCACAAATGCGAACGCCTGCACGGCCATAGTTTCAAGATCGAAATCGCCGTGAGCGGACCCGTGGATGAAAAGACCGGTTGGTTCATCGACTACGGCGACCTCGACGAGATTTGGGCGCCGCTCTACGAAGCCTTGGACCATCGTTATCTCAATGAAGTGCCGGGTCTAGAAAACCCAACCAGCGAAATCCTCGCCAAGTGGCTTTGGGACAAGATCAAACCCAAGCTGCCTTCACTTTCGCGTCTTATCGTCTTCGAAACTTGCGACGTGCGCTGCGAATACGAAGGCGAATAGCCCGTCGGTTCACGGGCTGGACGATTTTCTTGTTTTTTGTTTTTGCGCCGACCGCGTCATCGCAACCGCGCCCGCCCGGCAAGCGCCGGCCATCACGCGTGTACGTTGATGCCCAGGGTCCGGCGTAGTTGCATGTGTTCGTCGGACAGCGCGCGCTGGTAGAGGTCGTCGACTTGGCGCTCCAGAGGGATCCCGTTGAGGGGGAAGCGACGCACAATGTCTACAGCTCGGCGAGCGTCTCCGCAGAGCAGCAGTCCGACGCGGCCGCCAAGCAGGGCGGTTTCATCGAGCCACAGCGCCAAGCGCCGGCGTGCTCCTCGGGTGGGGATGTCTCCTGCAAGCTCCGTAAGCGCTTTGCGTTCGTCGTCTTCGAGTGCTTCCTCTAGGGCGTCGGCGAAGATGCGGGCAGGACCGTCGAGGTCCTCCATACCGGGGGCTTCGCCAATGACGAGCGCTGCCACCACGACCTTGGCCAGTTGTTGCGGCGAAGGGCACGCCCAGAGGAACCCATTTTCGGCGCGCAAAGCCGAAAGGGCGCGCGCCCATAAGAAGGCGAGTTCGTGCAACTCGAGTCCGCTGCCGAGACTGCGATCCGCGATGGCGACCGGTCGCGCGAGCGCCAAGGCGCGGGTGCCATCGGGCATGTTGTCGACCACATACAGTGGTGGCGGTTCGATGCCCATCAGCCGGCACGTCCAGCTCAGGCTGCGCGCGATCATCGTCGTGCTGCCTGCATCCTGTAGCGAGCCCTTTTCGAACTCCACTAGCTGATCGTTGTTGGCCAGCTCTTCGAAGCAGAGCGGCAGCGCCGGGCGCGCGCAACTGCGAAGCAGACGACACAGTTGGGCGTCGCGCTCGGGAGCAAACTTGTCGAACTCGATGTTCGCCAAGGTGGAGCGCGCAGCGATCAACCCGTCCGGCTGATGAGCGTCCGCATTTAGGGACTCGTTGATGTCTGCCTCGCCTAGGTGGTCGAGGATACAGGCCGCGTTCCACGCGCTATCGTCATCGCCTGTCTTTTCGAAAGCCCACAACGCGCGGCGCACGACGTCTGCGTCTTGGGGCCGCACGCGGGCCGCACGGCGTAGCACTGCTGCGGCGGCTTCGTGGTCGCGGGCGGCCTGGTGTAGCTCGCTGATCCAGAGCAGGAGTTCTACGTCATCGACGCGGTGCTCCGCGGCCCGAGTGAAGCAGCGCAGAGCCGCCGCGGCGTCGTCCCGCACGTCCCGCTGCAGCATGCCGAGCTTCTTGCCCAAGTCCCAACAGAGCTCGGTGTCCGTGCTGCGCGCGACGACGAGCTCGTAGATCTCGATCAGATCGTCGAAGCGTCGCGCAGTGCCCAGCACCGTGGCGGCGATCTCCAGCGCTTCGAGGGTCTCTGGATGCGCTTGGAGCGCTTCTCGGCACAGCTCTACGGACTCTTTGGCGCCTGGCAGTTCGGTCTGCGCGATGCGCGCCGCTTCCACCAGGGCGCTAGCCCGCTCCACACCTTCGAGGCGCTCTGCGAGGCGCTTGCGCGCTGAAACCCGAGCGGGCGGGTTGCCGGCCATGTCCTGCGCCCGGACCAGGGTGTCGAGGGGCGCTCGCGCATCGTCTTCGGCCGCCCATTGCTCGATGGTAGCCAAGGCTTGTGCGGGCTTTTCGGCATCCAGCCAGGCCTGAGCGATGGCGGCGAGCTGCTGGTGGCGCGCCCCAGGATCCGTTAGCGCATCCAGGTGACGACGGCGCATCGCCTCCAGGCGCCGGAAATCTTGCTGCTCAGCCAGAACGTCGCAGGCGGCGTCGAGGGCGCCCGCATGCATTGGGTCAAGCTCGAGTGCTTTGTCAAAGTTGTGTGCGGCTTCGGCCACGCTTTCTAGCGCGCGTTTGCAGCGACCGATCCGAAAGTACACATCCGCGCGTTCGGGGTCGCGGGGGCCCAGGCCCAGCAGGCGCTTCTTGTATTCGGCAATGGCCTCCGAATGTCGTCCGGCATCGAAATGAGCGTTGCCGTTTGTGATGAACTCGGAGACCGCGGCTCCGTGGGACGACGGAGGCGGTGGAATGCTCGCGGCGTCCGACACGATGACGTTCGGCGGCAGCAAAAGCGGAAAGGCCTGGGGACCTGGCATCGAGCCAACCGCCGACAGCAGATCGAAGCCCTCCACCCCGCGCATGCGTTCGTAGAGCGTGCTGGCGTCCATGCTCCTGGTTTCCACGTCGTCTTTGGCTTTGCGCAGCGCCGCCGCCAGGCAGTGCAGCAGGGGAGCGTCTGGGAGCCTGCGCTCGGATTCTCTGGCAGACGCGGCGACGATCAGCCCGACGGCCGTGCCGTCTAGCGCCTCCTTCGCCACCCCTAGGATTTCCGCTGCCAGAAAGGGATCATCGGGACCCTCGTGACGAAGATCGAGGATCAGCAGGATGGCCATGGTGGCGCGGGCCAGGGATTGCCCAATCCCTCGCAGGGATGCTTCGTGGTCCCCGGTCGCCAGCGCCAGATCCGTGCCGGCGATGCTGGCATTGCCCGAGAACACGACCAGCGCATGACCGGGGTCGCGGCGACGGGCCAGGGCACGCTCAAGTTCGTCGAGTAGGCCGTCTTCAGGATCGAGAGGGCGGGCCGCAAAGCGCAGGTGTGGATCGCTCAGCAGTTCAAGGAAGTCTTGTCGAGCCGAGGAGCGGACGCTGCGCGGCGCTTCGTTCGAGCCAATGATATAGGCGATTCGCATCGGTGGTTGGTGGCGGCCGCTGTTTCGCGGAGCAAATCAGTCTTCGGATTCGTAGCCAAAATCCGGGTCGAGCCCGGCCAGCGCTGCGAACGGCGCGGGGTGATAGGGCGGGCGCGGGGTGATGCCGTCGCCGGGATCGCCGCCGCGCTGCTGCAATAGGCGCGCGCAGAGCGCCAGACAACCCTTGCCCTGGCACCAGCCCGTGCCAAACCCGGTGTAGCGTTTGACTGACTCGATGTCGCGGTGCCCAAGGGACACGGCGTGCTCTAGTTCGCTGAGCGTTACGTCTTCGCAGCGGCAAACCAATGTCTTCATGCCGGGCCGGCGAGTGTAACCCCCGCGCCTGCGGCAGCACCAGGCTGTTTTGGCCGCAGCGCGTCAGGGGCGCAATCGCTGCGCCGAGCGCCGCCATCTGCTAGAGTGCCTGCGCTCGCGGGCGTAGTCGCCGTTGCGGGCGCTCGCCCCTGCCAGGCCGCTAGAGAGGTCAGCGATGAGACGTACTGCAACCGCATGCATGTTCCTGTTTCTAGTGGCCTGTGGGAGTTCGGACGAGGGCGGGCTGTTCGGGACACCCCGCGCCGCGAGTGGCGGGACAACAAGCGGGGGCACGACCGCGGTCGGAGGCAGCGCGGGCTCGACCGGTGGTGTCGGTGGCACGCTTCAAACCGGTGGCACGGGTGCCGTGGGCGGCGGAGGCGCGTCAGGCAGCGCTGGCAATGGTGCGACGGGGGGTGAAGCCAGTGGCGGAAGCGCGGGCGGCGCCGCAACCGGCGGCGTTGGCGCAACGAGCGGCAGCGGCGGCAGCGGCGCCACTGGAGGCAACCCAGCGGCGGGAACGATCTCTTGCGGGGGCGTCAACAACTGCGCCCGCCCGGAAAACTTCTGCTGCGTGTTTTTGAGCGGAAGTTCGTTCCCGACGCCCACGTGTCAGGCCAACGCCGCCCCCTGTTTGCCCGGCTCAGAGGTGTATTGCGACGGACCCGAAGATTGCATCAACGGTACGGTTTGTTGCGGGCAACTGGTGAA
Source organism: uncultured Myxococcales bacterium (assembly GCA_937872925.1). Taxonomy (GTDB): domain Bacteria; phylum Myxococcota_A; class Polyangia; order Polyangiales; family Polyangiaceae; genus JACKEA01. The sequence continues at coordinate 64,693 of CALMUT010000322.1, forward strand.
TTCGCGTTTCGGTCAGGCCTACAACGACCTCAAGTGCCGACCGGAGCAGGAGTGCGTGTATTCGCAGCAGCGTCGGCTGATCTGCGGCGATCAGAAATGCCCCAGCGGGCTATCCTGCAAGCCCAGCAGCTTGCTGCCCAATATCAACTTCTGCTCCCCGAACTAGTTGGTGCTGTCGCCGCAGAGCCCCGCCTGCGCGCCAGTGGGGCGTCCGCGTCGGAACTCGATGTCGCAGGGAAGTGGGTCTTTGAGGGACTCCGCGAAGCCAACGGAAAGCGGCTCGTCCCAGCGGCGCGGGCCGTCAACCCGTGCGCGCACGACACCGCCGACGTCGATGAACCAGGTTTCCGGAAACAGCTTAGTGCCGTAGCTCTCCCGCACGACCTTGCCGTCGGGATCCATCAGAACGATGAAGGGTGGATCCTTGGTGCCGATCACGGACTGCAATGTGTTCTTGGCGTCTTCGGCGCTCTCGTCTGTGCATAGAGTGACCAGCTCAATGCCTTGCCGCGTCTTGAGCATGCGCCCGAGATCTGCGAGCGACGGCATTTCTTCCAGGCACGGCTGGCAGGTCTTCGTCCAGAAATTCATGATCACGACTTTGCCGCGGAACGAAGACAGCTTCACCCGCTCGCCGTCGAGGGAGGTCAGCTCGAAGTCCGGAGCCCGGCGATTGCGCGCCGCGTAGTTGGGGGCAATCGCACAAAGCGGTGCGCAGACCCTTCGGCTTTCCGCGTCACGCGCGGTGCGAGCGAAGGAATAGACCGCCAATGCCGCAACGGCGACGATGACGAGCTGGGCAAGCTGAGCCGGTTTCACGGGCAAGGTGTTAGACCACGTTGCGCGGCCACGCAAAGGGCAAAAAAATCGCACGTTTGGCCAGCGGCTTCCCCGGAACAATATGGATTATGCTGGGGACGTGGGGACAATGCCCGAACAGCTCAGCGAGCTCTCGCCGCTCGCGCAGGCTCTATTCGAGTCTGCGGACCGTGCGACCTTCGGCACAATGCTCAGCGTGTCCCGGGCTGCGGGGCACCAGGTGCAGCTCGTCAACCGGGCGCTGCTGAAGTTGCTCGATTGCTCGGAACTCGACGTCGTGGGCCGGCCGCTTTCGGCGGTCTTCGAAGCGTCGTCGCTCGCGAATGCGGGCGCCTGGCTTGACCAACGCTGCGTGGGGACAGGTGACGCTCAGACTGCGATGCGCCTCGCAGGCACGGGCGCGGATGTGCGTGTGTCGGCGCGGCCGCTGTCCATGGCGGGCGCTCAGGCGTTGTTGTGGATCGTGCTCGGGGATCGCGACGCCGCACGCCGCGCACTTGAGCAGTCCGAGCGAAGCTTTCGCGAAATCATCGAGTCCGCTCCAGACGCCATTGGCGTTGGCACCCGCAGCGGCATCGCGTACGCGAACCCAGCCATGTGTGCACTTCTGGGCTACGTGACCTCAGAAGCTTTACTCGGCACGCCCTTCACGGATCATGTGCATGCCGACGACGTCGACTTCGCCCGGGCCCGTATCGCAAAGGTCTTCGACGGGGAGAACTTCGGGGAACCGTTTCCGCTGCCGGTCGTGCGTGGAGACGGTCAGCCAGTCGACGTAGAATTTATCGGCATGAATATTTCGTGGGACGGGGAGCCTGCCGCTTTGGTCATTGGTCGGGATCTGGGCGAGCGTCGTGCGCTGCAAGCCCAGTTGATCCAGGACGACCGCTTCTCGGCAGTGGGCACCCTAGCGGCGGGCGTGGCGCACGAAATCAACAACCCGCTTTCCTACACGCTCCTGAACCTCGAGTATTTGATCAAGGAAATCAAGAAGCGGCGGTTTTCTCCTCCCGACGTGGTGCGTCTGACGGAGCGAATCGACGAGGCGCAGCATGGCGTCGCCCGGGTGCGCACCATCGTCGAGGATTTGGAGGCGTTTTCCGGCAGCGACGAACCGAGCAGTCTGGTGCCCGTGGATTTGGCTCAGGTCTTGGCGGCGGCCATGCGCATGGCCGCCCACGAGCTCAAGGGGCGTGGGGTCATTGTGGACCGCGTCGGCGAAGCGCCGCACGTGCTTGCCGACCCGACGCGTCTGGAACAGGTCTTCGTGAACCTACTGATCAACGCCGCGCAGGCATTGGTTCGAGCGCATCCAGATCAGGGAACCATCACCGTAGCGGTGCTGCCCCCGCGAGAAGGCAAGGTCACCGTCGAAGTCGCCGACAATGGTGCTGGCATCGCCCAAGAGCATGTCGACCGCGTCTTTGATCCCTTCTTTACTACGAAGCCCGTGGGCGTCGGCACCGGGCTCGGCCTACCCATTTGCCACAGCATCGTGACTTCTTTTGGTGGAAGCATCGACGTGGCAAGCACCCTGGGTGCGGGCACGGTTTTTTCGGTGACGCTGCCGGTAACACTGGCGCGTGCGCGTGCCAGCCACGCGCCGCCGCCTTCCCGTGAACCGACGCAGCGCGCGCGCGTGCTTGTCGTGGACGATGAGGTTCCCGTCGCGGCCATGCTTGAGCGCTTGCTCAAGCCATCCCACGACGTCGAGGTCTTCACGTCCGGTGCTGCGGCGTACGAACGCCTGCTGCGCGATCCCGACATAGATGTCGTGCTCTGCGACTTGCTGCTGCCGGGAATGAGCGGCATGGAGCTATATCGATCCCTAGAAAAACAGCGGCCGGGCATGGAGCGCCGATTGATCTTCATGACGGGCGGCGCTTTCACCTCGCGCGCTTCAGAGTTCCTCCGCGCCACGGAAAACGTGCACATTCAGAAGCCCTTCAACGTGGATCAAGTCTTGAGTCTCGTGGCGGAAGCCGCCGGCCGTTTCCCAAGGCGCTGACTCGCCGCCGCCGGCCGGGCGTGATCTCGACCCAAGGCCCCGCCCCGGCGCGGGTCTCAAGGCTTGGAGGTGCGAGACGATGGCGACGATTAGTACGGGTGGTGCTCAGGGCAGGCGGTCGGTCAACAGCGAGTTACCGTTGGTGCCGTTCATTGACTTCTTGCTGTGTTTGGTGGCGTTCCTGCTGGTGACGGCGGTTTGGTCGCAGATGGCGCGACTGGAAACCACTGCCAAGGTGCCGGGCCAGGTGACGACGCCAACGGAGCCCGTGAAGCAGCTGCACGTGCGCGTGAAAGACAGCAGCTTCGAGCTGGTTTGGAAGCGGGGCGATACCGTACTCGTTACTTCTCAGGTGGTTCGCCGCGCCGAAAAGCGTGCGGACGGCTCTGTCGGCTACCCAGAGCTCGCCCAACGCCTCAGCGCTGAGTGGCAATCCAACGGTGAGCACAAAGGCGCGACGGATCGACAACGCGATATCGCGGTGTTGCACTCGCCGAACAACATGGAGTTCGGCGATCTCGCCGGAATCATCGATGCCATTCATGCGCCGTCGCGAAGCTTCGGGCCGCAACAGGAACGGGTCGCGGCCTTCAGCGTCGCGTTCGCAGCGGATTAGGCGCTTAGCGCTTCACCCGAAGCGACTCGCTAGCTGCCCTTGATCAAACCCGCAAGCTGCAGCAAGGGCTTGGAGATGCCGCCAAGCCCTTCCGCAACGATGCAACCGACCGCGATCGTGGTCAGGGTAATGTCGCGCACTTTGAGCATCCGTCCCAAGACGACCCACAGCACCAGGCCGCCAAGAAAGAAAGCAAGGTCGTAGGACACCGGGAGCACCAAGCCGATGCCGAGTCCAATCGAGCCGGGGACCCACTTTTCCAGCTTGGGATGGTTTTCCAAGAGTACGTAAACGACACCGATGGCGGCGGCCACGGCCATGGACGTCAGCGCGCCCGGAGGCATCGGAGTCGAGCCGTCAAAGATCAGAGCCGTCGCGGCCCACATCTTCGCCACCGGTGCGGGCAGCCCTTCACCCTCTAGGCTCAGCGGCGTTCGGTTTTGGATTTTCTCGAACACCCAAGCGGACACGAATGCGCAGGGCAAGATAGTCAGCAGTTGCGTCCAGAACTGCCAGCGGGCCGGCACGCCGAGCCAGCGCCCGTATGCCATGTCGCCCGTGAGGTTCCCTGCTTGCGCGCCGCTGCCAGCGACAAAGCCAGCGCCCGCCAAGTTCGTCGCCGCGCTCGAACCGCCGGCAAGCGCCGTCACGCCCTGCAGCAGTACGCCCATGACGCGGGCCGGGTTGAACGCCGTCTGCGCAGCTGCGCGCGTGGCAATCACGTTCTGCAGGAATCCACCGATAACCACTAGCGCGAGAATGAGCACGAGGTTCAAGCCGATGCTGAGAGTGCCAAACAACACGGTTGCTAACAGGGCGACAGCCGCGAAAATGCCAAGCGCTCGAGGCGACAGCACTCGGTCGTCGTCGACCGCGCTCCCCCGAAGGCTGACGAGCGACTTCAGAGAACTGACGATGACGCGCCAGTTGACGGCCATGATGGTGAGGCCGGTGGACACCAAAAAACCGATGCCCGGCCAGACGTAGCGGTGGGGCGCGGTCGGGACGGGGGTGTGGGGCGCCATCACCAACAGCACGATGGCTCCCGCCAAAAAGCCCACGCAGGTGCGGAAGCCCATCAGGTACGCGCCGCCGATGGCAAAGGGCGACCAAGAGATGGCAGCTCCGTAGGCCCCGAGCCCAAAGACGGCGAGGGCGGTGCCTTCGGGCACGACAGCGAAGCCACCGTCGTCGTTCGCGATCACGTATGCCATCGCCAGCGCGACCGTGATGAGCAGGTAGACCGGCTGCTTCGGATCGCCCTTGTCGACCAGCGCACGGATCACGCTCACCGTCGCTTTGGAGCCGGGCCACGGCAAATCCTCGCGGACAATCAGTAGCTCACGCAGTGGGATCACGAACACCATGCCGATCAAGCTGGTGACCACTGCGAAGCCGACCATCTGCCACAAGCTGTATGCGTCACCGGTCATGGCCTTGGCCGCGTAGAAGTTGCTGATGAACCCCAGGCTGCCGCCCGCGCTACCCATGGTGGCCACGATGACCATCTCGGTCGTTTGGATCGCTCGCTTCGAAAGGAAGAACATAGCGAAGAACAGCAGCGCGGCGATGGTTGGGCCCTCTTCGATCACGCCGAAGGAGAGCGTCAGGTAGCTGTTCACGCCGCAGAGCAGTACCGCGAGCAAGAAGCCGGCGACGACACTGCGAACCGTAGGTCTGGCAGGGGCCAAGGCGCCGACGCTAGCGCCGAAACCACCCAGGAAGGAAGTGCCTCAAGTCCGGCGCGTGTGGCGCAGCAAAAAGGGCAGCGCTGCGTCCAAAAACAGCTGCGGGCGGTCGATGTGGGCGAAGTGCGAGCCCTCTTCGAGCCAGACCATCTCGGCGCTGGGCACGAGGGCGGACAGGCGTTTTCCGACCCGTGGTGGGACCATGGGATCGCGCTTTGCGTACACGAGTTGCAAGGGCGTGGGGAAGGCTCGCTTTGCCCGTTTCAAGCCCTTGAGCTCCGCAACGAACTGCCTCATGCCCTGGGCCGACATCGTGTCCTTCAGGTGGCGATAGAACGCGCGTCGGCCGGCGTCTGTGGCAAGGGGCGCCGCGTAGATGCGCGCCTCTTCCCGGGACTTCAAGGACTCGTCGTAGTAGTGCACGTTCTTGTGCGCCCAGCGCTGAGGGTCGCGCCGCACCAGGGCCGCGAGCAGGCGCTCACTTCCGGGCACTGCCAGCAGCGTCGAAAGCGCGTGCAAGCGCAGCTCCGCTATGCCCGGCGAATGCTCGTTCACCAAACACGAAAACACGTTTGCATGCAGCAGTGCTGCGCGCATGCACAAATAGCCGCCCATGCTGTTGCCGATGCAGGCCGCGCCCACGATGCCCATGGTTTGCGCAAACTCGAAGATCCACTCGGCGAGCTCCGCGGCCCCGTAGCGTGTGTCTGGCTTGTCGGTGCTTCCGGCGCCGGGCAAATCTGGAGCAAGGACGCGAAAGTGCTCTGCGAGGGGCGCGAATACATAGCGAAAAGAGTACGACGTGGTCATCAAGCCGTGCACGAGCAACAGGGGTGGCCCGCTGCCGATTTCCCGAACGTGCACGCTGTGTTTGCCGAAATGCTTGGAGTGCACGACGCGCTCAAAACCGCGCGTCTTCTCGTAGCCGTGGGGCAGTCGTGGCAACTCGGGCAAGTCGTCGTAGGGCACCGGCTGGAAGGGTTGCAGCACGCACTGAGCTTTCTGTAGCTGCGGCCACAGAGCAAGGCTTCCGCCACGAAACAGGCGAAGTCGTAGGCTGAAGGCCCCGAGCCCTTGGGATGCGGCACGGCGCGGCGTCCCGTGCCATGCTTCCCGGCATGAGACGCCTGCGCGCTCTTTTACTGATTTCGCTGACGGCCACCGTTGCGCTGGCGAAAGACGACGCCCCTGACGCCCACTACATCGCGAGCACGCTCGCTTCTGGACGCTGCGATTTCGGTGATTGCCTGGGCTACGGCTGGACCACCCGCGTCGGCAAGGCGGACATGGCCACGCGTTGCGACTTCAGCGACTGCGTTGAGTACGGCTGGACCACCCGCGACGGGAAAGGCAAAGCTAGCGTCACGCGCTGCGACTTTGGCAAGTGTCTCGAATATGGCTGGACGACGCGGCACCCGGACGGCAAGAGCAGCGTGAGCCGCTGTGATTTCGGCAAGTGCTGGGAGTACGGCTGGACGACGCGACACCCGGACGGCAAGAGCAGCGTGAGCCGCTGCGACTTCGGTGACTGCGCCACCAAAGGGTGGTCCACGCGCCTTCCGGACGGAAAAAGCGTGCGCTGCACCTGCAACTTCGGCGACTGCAAGAAAAACGGCGCGGACTGCGGCTAACCGCGCAGCAAGCGGCGCGGGCGACCCTAGCGTCCTCGTCGGCGTGTCTGCTAGGGATTGGTGATGAGACCGAAGGCCTCGCGACGCACGTCCACGTCGTCTGCGGTGGCACGCGCCAAGATGCTTCTCAAGGCGAAGCTGTGGTGGCGCGAGGGGTTTCCTTCGGGGCCGCCGACCGCAGCGGGACTGCCCTGGACCGTCGTGGCCGGACCCGGTCGCGAGAACGCACAGCTCGTATTGACTCGTCGCGAGCTCAGCGGCGCGACCCATGCTCTGAAGAAGCTCAGCGGGGAGTACCGGGCCGTGCTGCCCAAGCTGCAGCGGGATCCAGCGGCGTTTATTGCATCCGTGCAGGCGCTCTTGGATGCCCTCAAACCTGCGGTGCATCGTATGGCACCGCCGGAAAGTGAAGCGCTGTGGCAGCGCTTTGCCACCCGGGACGTTCGTCGTGTATCGCGCGTTGCGGCGCAGCTTCCGCGGCTGGCACCGTTGATCGACGCGGTTGCCTGGAGCTGCGTGTCCACGCCGACACGCTTAGGCAAGATGCTGACGGTTGTGGAAGCCAACGCGGACGCCCTCGCCCAGATCGCAAACGCGGGCGAGCCTTACTCTCTGACTACGGCACTGAATCTAGTCGACTTGACGACGGAGCTGGGCACGCCGGTGCTCGCACTGCAATCGATTCTGACCAACGCTCACGCCCTGTCTAGCCCTACCCAGGCGGAAAATTACCCGGAGCGTTTGCGACAGGTCGTGCTCAAACGCTACGGCGGGAAGCCGAAGATCGAACCGCCTCCGGATCGCCCGGCTGCGCGCCTGGGTGCCCAGCTTCATGAGTGGACGCAGTGGGTAGCCGCGCAGGATCCCGCCACGCGCCGCCGCGCCCTGAAGTGCTTCGCGCTGCTCGGCACCCAAGAGTTGCTCGGTGACTGGGCGGATTGGTGGCGGGGTTTGGAGCGCACCGAAGCGCAGTTGCGCAAGCAGCTGCCAGCCCACGCAGTGCGTGCAGACGCTCTCAACAAGCTCGAACGACGCGTGCGTCGGGCGGCCGAACAGACGCCAGCGCCGATATCTGCGGGCGGACTCACGAGTCTGCTGCGTTGGTATGCCTCGGTCGCAGAGCCGAAGTTCGTAGAAGAAGCCTGCGCTACGCTTGGCGCGCTCGGTGACTCGAGGCTCGCGTCACCTTTCCTAGAACATTTCAAAGGTCTGTATCTGTCCTGCGGAGCCAAGTTTGCCCGTCGTGGTGTGGTTGCCCTGCGCGCCTACTTCGTGGCCACCGCCGATTTGGGCGACGCGCGGCTCAAACCCTGGGCGGACGTGCTCAAACAGTGGCGTGCCGGCAATCGCCTGCCGCGCTACGGCTTCGACGAAGAGCTGCTCCTGGAAAAACCCGGCATAGGGCGGGTCGAAGCTCTGTATGCCGCGCTGGCGCACGCGGCGCGGACCGCTGAGGCCACGGACGACGTCGCCGACTCCCTGGTCGAGTTGGCGCCCTGTGAGCTGCCCGTGGCCGCGGCCGCTGAGATCGCCCTTGGGCTTTCGGATCCGAAGTTGAAAGAACATTACTTCGAGTCCGAGACGTTGCGTCACGCCGTAGGGCTGACGGACGGTCAGCCGCGTGCCGCGCTGTCACTGCTTCAGTCCTTGGCGACTCTCGAGTCTGGCGAAGAACGGCGCTTCGCACTTCGCGCCTTGGACGCGCTGCAAAAGTCCGAGCTGCTGCCCCTCGGACTGTGCCTCGTCGCCGACGGGCACGTGCAGCGACTGTCCGAATGCGGGCGCCTGGCCAAGTACCTGCGCATGCCTATCGCGCCGCAGCCGCTTGCCCAGGGCGACGTCGCGTGGGCCATGCAATACCCGGCGCCACTGCATGCCGCGCTTGCGGAGCTTTCTGCCAGCGACCCCGACGCAGAACACAGCGCACATCGCGTCCTGAAACAGCACTTCCCCAAACGCGAAGAAGTTCAAAGGCAGATTGCCGCGCTCGAGTCCAAGCTGCAGCGAGAACCGGCGTCGCGCGCGCAGTCTCTTCATGTACGTCTCGGCAACCTACGCGCACGTCTCGCCAAGCCGTCGGAATTGAGTGCTCGTCGCCTGGAACACCTGGCCGCTGATCTTCGGCGCGCGGCGCGACAGGCAGTATTGCGAAGGTTGGAGCAGGAGACGCTGGAGCGCGCAACGGCGGTATTCGAGTCGCTGCTGGGTACGTCGCCATTGCCCGACTGGCTGCTAAAACCGAGTACCTTGCGCCTGATTCTGCCGGCCTTGGAATTGCCCAAGGGATTCAAAGAACTCGCGCTACAGATCTTGCGCGCGCGCGCTGGCCCTCCGCCATGGGATCTGCGGGAGGCGCCAGCCAACGCTGCGTTCTTAGAGCGGTTGCGGGAACGCGGGGTGGACACCGCAGAGTGGTTAGACAGTGCGCTTCGCATCCGCGTGGAGCTCGACGCAGAGCCTGTGGAGTTGGCCCTCGAAACCGACCCGCTGCAGGTCCTTGAAATGGGAGCGCACTTCAACACCTGCCTGAGCCCCGGAAGCTTCAACTACTTTTCAACCTTTGCCAACGCCGCGGACGTCAACAAACGCGTGATGTATGCCCGCGACGCGAAGGGAAGAGTTTTGGGACGCTGCCTTATGGCGCTAACCGAAAGCGGCGGGCTTCTGACCTTCCACCCCTACGCGCACTCGAACGCGTTGCGTTTTCACGAGCGTGCAGCGCAGTTCGCCCAAGAACTTGCGGCGCGCATGGGGATCTCCCCGGTCGCGAGTGGCGATGTCACGTTGCTGCTTGCGCCGGACTGGTACGATGACGGTCCGCGGGACCTTTGCAAGCGCTTCGCTTTTCTCGAGAAGGACTCGCCGTTTCGAAAAACACTGGGCACGCGCGGCGTCGACGGGTTTGTGGAAGACCTCAAAGAGCGTTTTGCGCCCCTGGCGCTGAACGAACTGACGCTGCCCTTGGTATTGGAGCTGCCAGAGCTCGCCGAAAACCCGGAGCTGGTGCGTCCGCTGCTTCCTTTGCTGGCCAACCTGGAAGCGTTGCCGGGGCTGGCTGCGGTGTCTGCCGCGCGGCTCACCCTTGCACTGGGGGAACGCAAGCTCGCCAAGCGCTTGTTTGCAAAGCGCATCGAGCAGTACGCGTTGTGGTACATGCGACGGCACAATCACTTCGAAAGCCGGGCCGCGGAGCTTCTGATCCATCTGGAGCCGCGACTCACGCTGCGCCTGCTACGTCTGACTCGGCCACGGGGAGTGCGCCGCTGGGCTCAGGAATTCGAGTTCCACCGCTTCGAGCTGGCGGCCCGCGCCTACGAAGCACTGCATCGCCCCAACAAGGCCATCGAACTGTATCGCCACGCGGAAGGCAGCAGCCTGCCGAAACAGCTCAGGGACCAGTGCGCCGAGCGGGTGCGCGCCCTAGAGCAGCAACTTGGGCGAGCCGAGTCGCCGCCCCGGCAGATTCCGCCAACCCTGCGTTGACAACGTCGCCGGACTGAGTCATTGCCTCGCCCATGCGTAGCTTGTTTGTTGGGTTTCCCGGTGCTCTGTTTCTGGTTGCGTTTGGCGCATGCAGCAGCGGCAGCGGTGGTGGCGCCGCTTCGTGTGCTGACGGTGGTGTTTGTCCAAGCGGAACGGTTTGCAACCCGTCGACCAGCCTGTGCGAAACGGGAGCGACGGGCGGCAGTGGCGGCGGCGGCAACGTCGGCGGAACGGGCGCCGTGGGCAACAACGGCGGCGTCGGAAACACAGCGGGCGCAGGCAACAGCGGCGCGCTGGGCGGCGGGGCAGGCGCCGGCGCAAGTGCCGGCGTCGGCGGCGGTGGTCCGTGCGTGCCCGGCAACTGCCCGGGCTATACCCTTGGCGGCCTGGTGCCAATGAACGGTTGCTGTCCAACTTCCGGCACGGGGTGCGGCGGCGAAATCGACGCGACGATCTCCGGCTTGGTGAACGTGCCCGAGGGGTGCTACCCGTTGAACGCTCCCGGGTCGGCAACGTCCGCGTGTCCAGACTTTTACTTTACCAACCCGACCACGAGCACCGAGGAAGCCTTCCCGGGTTGCTGCATGCCGAGCGGCAAGTGTGGCGCGCTGGCCGATCTGGCATCGGTGGGTGGGCCCAACCTCGGCTGTGCCGACGCCTTCGGCGCTTCTGCGGATAGTTGTTCTTCACCGCCGTGATCGGTGGCAGTTTGGTCGCGGCGGAGTGTGCCGTGGCCGGGTCGGTTGGCACATAGCGACGTGATCCGCGGGCGAATCTGGGCTCAGCGCGCGGCATGCACATTGCACGCCCCATGCGGTATGCGGAGGGTGCGCGTGAAGACCTGGGCCTGGATGGCGTTCGGAGCTGCGGCATTGTTCGCGGCTACAGCTTGCGGCGGTTCGTCCAAATCGGATCCAGGCGCGGCCGCTGGCGGAGGCAGCGGTGGCGGCTCGTCGGGCACCAGCGGCAGCGGCGCGGCCGCGGCGAATGGCGGCGGCGGCAACGCGCCGTGCACGAGCTTCGTCCCATGTTGCGATGCAAGCGCCAATTCCGTCGATCCGGTGTGCGACTCGAACGGCATGCCCCAGTGTCCTTCGGGCACGCAGTTTCCGACGTCCGGTACGTGTACTGCGAGCAGTTGCACGGCCCAGAGCGGCTGCTCTTCCAATGAGTTCTGCGACTTCCCTGATGATCTCTGCGGCGAGGGCCAGCCGGGCAGCTGCAAGCCGCGTCCCATCGGCTGCGATCTGATCTACGATCCGGTGTGCACCTGCGCCGGAGAGATCGCGGGCAACGACTGCGCTGCCAATGCTGGCGGGCAAGACGTGCGCGCCGGTGGCTGCACGGCGCCAACTGGTTTTTTCGAGTGCGGCACCGAGTTCTGCGCCGAAGGCTCGCAGTACTGCATCCACGAAATCTCCGACGTTGGCGGCATTCCGGATTCGTTTGCCTGCGGCAACTTTCCGCCCGCATGCGTTGCTGGTGCGCCCTGCGAGTGCTTGAAAGCGGTGCCTTGCGGGGAATTCTGCTCGGTAGACGCAGGCGGCAACACCAAGCTCACTTGCCCCGGCGGCTGAGGTGCCTGCGGGCTACTTCTTCTTCACTGTCAGCTTCACAGTGCGCAGCTTCTTGTCCGCTTTGTAGTACTCCTCGCGGATCGGCTGTCCCTCTTCAGCCTCGAAGTAGACCCACTTACCGTCCTTTTTGCCGGCGACGAACTGCCCTTCCAGCTCCCGCACGCCATTGGCATGCCAGCGCGTGACCTTGCCCTGGCGCTCCCCCGCGGCAAGCTCACTTGCTTCCACCTTGCTGCCGTCCTCCCGCCAGAACGTCCATGCGCCATGTTTCTTGTCTTCTAGATAGCGTCCCTCGCGCTCCTTCTTGCCGTTCGCGTGGTAGGCGACAATCGCGCCGTGCCGCATGCCGCTGCGGTATTCCGTTTCTTGTTTCGGCTTCCCACTCGGGTGAAACTCGCGATGTGTGCCGTGCAGTTTGCCTTCCCGATAGTCCGCTTGGCTGAGCTTTGTGCCAGTGTCGGAGAAGCTGGTGTGCTGACCAATCTCCCGTCCGGTGGAGAATTCGCCCTCGCTCGCCTTCTGGCCATTCGCATGCCGGGTCTGGCGGCGCCCCTGCAGCGCGCCGCCGCGGTAGCGCGCTTCTTCCGCGACCTGACCCCCTTCGTGCCAGGTCTGATAGCGCCCTTCGAGTTTGCCGTCGCGGTAGCTCGTTTCGGTCTTCTTCTGGCCGCTTGCGTGGAACTCGGTGAACGGACCGTGCTTGGTGCCGTCGTTGCGTTCGCAATGAATCCCTAGGCCCTCTGGCGGCGCCGCGCCGACTAGTTTCGTGCCTGGACGGCACGGCGCCTTTTCGGTCCACCAATCGACGGCCGCTTCGGATGCCGTTGTGGTAGCCGGCGCCTCCGGCGCTGTTGCGTCTGACTGTGCGGCGCCGCATCCCGCGCCGAAACCGAGTTCGAGCGCGCACACCACGGCGAGCACTCTGGGCAAGATGGCTTTCTGCATCGTTCCCTCCAACATCCGAGCTTAACCGTCGCGGGCTCCGTGCTCACGCGCGATCACCCCCCGGGGTGATGGTGCGTGCGGGTGCGAGATGGTGGGTACGCTTGGCGGATCCGGGTCGGCGCGAGGCGCTAGCGCACCTTTGCGCGCGGCGAAGGCCGCTCCATACGAGATCAACCCACGGGCTGGCGTCCGATGCTAGAATGGTTGCCGTGGTGAGGACGCTTCGGATCGGCATCGTATCGCTTGCGGCTGCGTCCCTGCTGGCGTGCGGCCTCGACCAAGAAGGCGGTAACGCAACGCCAGCGGACGGTGGGACGGCTGGTTCCGGTTCCGCTTTCGTTGGCGATGGCAGCGCAGGGATCCCCAGTAGCGGAGGTGGCGTCGGTGGCTCTTCTGGGTCTCCGGGCGGAGGCAGCGGCGGTGCTTCGGGCGCCGCCGGCTTGGGCGGTGGCGCAACGGGCGGCAGCGGCGGCGCAAGCGGGGGCAGCGGCGCAACGGGAGGCAGCGGCGGCGCAACGGGAGGCAGCGGCGGCGCAACCGGCGGCAGCGGCGGCGCAAGCGGAGGCAGCGGCGGCGCAACGGGAGGCAGCGGCGGCGCCACCGGCGGCAGCGGCGGCACGGGCGGAGTCGTGACAAAACCGAGTTGCGCAAGTTTGTACAACGGCAAGGTGGGCGTGCTGCAAATCTGCACGGGGACCGCCACCGAGTGCCGGCTCTACATCGACAACGATCCCAGCGACGGCGACCCGGGCCAATCCTGCACCGCCATTTGTGCCGAGGGCGGCGGTGAGTGTCTCAAGGTCTACGACGACTCTGGCAGCTGCACTGCGGACACGAGCGACGAGCGCAACTGCAACACCACCACCATGAGCAACGCCATGTGCTACTGCTCGTGGGGCTGCGGCAGCGGTCTGCCCTGTGACAACGGTCGAGTGTGCACGAAGGGCGTCTGCGTTTGAGCAGGGCTCAGTCGGGCTCCGCTAGGTACCAACCAGCCGGAGCGTTCTCCGAGAGTGGATCGCATGCGGCTAGGCACTCGGCAACGTAGAGCCGCGCGCTCTTTCCAGTGCGCGAAAGTTAGTTCGCATACAGCATACATACAGATCTACTTTCGCACTTCCCCCCTCCATGTCCCTCGAGTCTGTGCGGACTACGTGGGAGCCCGACGCGTCATTTCGGCACTTCGGAGCAGTCCACGTGCGAGTAGTAGGCGTCGATTTGGGGATCTTTTCCGATCACGTGCCAGGTGGGTACGTTCACGTTCTGGAACTGCGGGTCGAAGGTGATGCGCACGGTCTTATCACCGGTCAGACCCTTGGCCGCCAGGGCTGCGGTGAGTTGCTTGATGCTGCACTGCGGCTGGGGGGGCGGCACCACGTTCTTCCATTGGTTCGTGGCGTTCCACTTCTTGCTGAAGTCGATGCCGGATGGCCCGAACTGAAACTTCTTGATGCTGTCCTCGCGCAACTTCTTGCTCGGGCTCTGTACTTTGCTCGGAGAAACGTATTCGACGACGGCGCCTTTCTCGACGGCCACCGTGCCGTCGCTGCGCACGGCCTGATAGTTTGCACTCCACCACACGGCGTCCTTCTTCCATTTGGTGGCTAAGCCAGCGACGTTTGTGATCATGAGATCGCCGTCGGCCTTATCCTTCGTGAAGCCCATCTGGCCGTAGCCGATCTTGCCTTTGCCACCACCACCGAAGAAGTACGATTTGAAGTACCAACCGCCGATGCTCAGTGCGCCGATCAAGAGCGCAGCGGCGGCGCCTCCGATGGCGCGGAACACCGGAAACCCCGACGACCCGGAGGCGGCGGAGTAGTTGGGCATGCCGGCGGGCATGCCGTAGTTCGGAGCTTGCGCGCCTCCGTAGTTGGGCTGCGCGCCTGGTGCGCCGTAGTTGGGCTGAGCGCCTGGTGCGCCGTAGTTGGGCTGAGCGCCCGGTGCGCCGTAGTTGGGCTGAGCGCCCGGTGCGCCGTAGTTGGGCTGAGCGCCCGGTGCGCCGTAGTTAGGCTGGGCGCCCGGGCTGGCGGGGGCGCTCGCCAGGTTGTTCTGCGTATGGCACGACGGACAAATCCCCATGCCAGTCTGCTGCGGTATGTACACGGTCGTTCCGCATCGCGAACACGGTTGCTGTGAAAACCCCTGCATCTCGGTTCCTCCACGGCGAGGCTCCGGCTGCCCCCCTTGTCGACGAAACTAGTCCAGCGACGGCAGGGGTGTCACGCGCTATCCAACACGCGGCGTACCCGCTCCAGGAGCGTCGCTGGCGTGAACGGCTTGGGAAGGAACGCTTCAGAGGCTTCGAATTGGAGGCCCTCCTGCCCCCCGTCCTTGGCATAGCCCGAGACAAACAGAACCTGGACGCCAGCGTGCGCGTCGGTGATCTGGGTCGCGAGCTGCCGGCCGCTCATTCCGGGCATGACGATGTCCGTCAGCAGCAAGTCGATCTTGCCCTGGGCTTCCGCGCATAGGCGCAGTGCGTCCGTCGGCGATTCCGCTACCAGAACGTTGTAGCCGGCGTCCGCAAGACAGCGCGCCGTCAGGCTGCGCACCGTGCCGTCGTCTTCCACAACCAGCACGGACTCATGCCCTAGGCTGCGTTTGCGCCCCGGCACGGCCGAATGCGCTGCGGACTCCGCGGGCTGAGCGCGCGGGAAGTACAAACGGAAAGTCGTACCGGTGCCGACTTCGCTTTGCACATCGATGTGTCCTCCACACTGCTTGACGATGCCGTAGACTGTGGACAGCCCAAGCCCCGTGCCCTCGCCAGCTGCTTTGGTCGTGTAGAAAGGATCGAAGACATGCGGCAGGTTCTCGGTCGGGATCCCGCATCCGTCGTCGTGCACGGTCAAAAGCACGTGCTCCCCCCTGGGCAGCGCGGGATTGCCCGCGGCGTGGTTATTGACGTTCACATTAGACGTAGCAATGCGCAGGTTCCCGCCCTCGGGCATGGCGTCGCGGGCGTTGACGGCTAGGTTCATCAAGACTTGGCCGATCTGTGGACCGTCGACCCGAACCAGCCACAATCCCGCGCCCAGCTCCGTGGTCACGGATATGTGCTCGCCCAGCAGGCGACTTATCAGGCGACTGGAGTCGCGGACCAGCACGTTCAGGTCCAGTGTGCTGGGCGAGATGACTTGCCTGCGGGCGAAGGCCAGTAGCTGGTGCGTCAAATCCCGAGCGCGTTCGCCGGCGCGGCGGATTTCTCGCACGTCGTCTAGACGCACTGGTCCAGCCGTCTCGAGCAACTCTGCGTAGCCAAGAATCACCGTGAGCAAGTTGTTGAAGTCGTGCGCCACCCCGCCAGCCAAGCGGCCGATGCTCTCAAGCTTCTGCGCTTCGAGAAACTGCGCTTCCAGGTTGCGTTTCTCCGTGATGTCGTTGATCACCGCCAAGAACACTTTGCCACGGCCGTGATCGACGAGCTGCAACCGTACTTCCACGGGGTATTGCGAACCGTCTGCGCGCTCGTGCACGGTGTCGAAGGTCACGTAGTCTCGCTCTGCCGCATGCAGGGGAGCGAGCAGCTCTGCCCATCTGCTTGTGGTGACCAGTGGCTTGATGTCCAGCGGGCTCAGCTCCCGCAGGCGCGCCAAAGAGTAGCCGAGGTTTCGCAGCGCGCCCTGGTTGGCGTATTCGAAGCGCAGTGTTTCGGGGTCGAATAGATAGATTTCGTTCAGACTTCGATCCAGCACATTCCAGAGCCAAGCTTCCTCGGTTTCGTTCTTGCGGCGCTCGGTTGGGCCCGACGTGACGTCGAGCGCGCTACTAGGAGCGACAGCGGCTACCGCGCTGTCGTCGCCGTGAGCCCAATGCGCACGCTGCCGGAGGGCGGCCAGGTCTGTCTCAAGTTTTTGGATCTGCTGCCGTAGTGCATTGGCATCTTCGATTGCCATACCAACTCTCCGCGCGTTGCCCCCTGCGCACCCCTACAACCTACGCGAGATCGCGGCGCGCGCAAAGGCATCCGGATGCCCAAGATCCAGGCCGCGACGCGGGCTAGACGCCATCGAGCTTGGCGCTGCACTCCTCGAGCGCGCGCTGCATGGCCGCGCCGTCTTCGGCTGCGCGCAAGCGTTCCAGCAGATCTGTCTTCAAAGTGAGCGCAGCAATACCGGCAAGCAATTCGAGATGGGTTTGTCGTTCTTCGGGCGGACAGATGGTCACGAAGAAGACGTCTACGGGCTCGCCATCTGGGCCCTGGTAGTCGATGGGTTGTTTGGTGGTGAAGACCCCGAGCAGCGACTGGCTGGCGTCGTTCAGCGTAGCGTGGGGAAGCGCCACGTTGTGCCCGACGGAAGTGTTCTGAGTGCGCTCCCGCTCCCACAATGCGTCGACGATTTGTTTGCCGGTGACCCCTTCGACAGCAGGTTCGAACACTTGAGCGATGTGTTGGAAGAGTGCCTCTTTGCGCACGATATCCAATCGCGCGCAGAGCGCGCCTTCGGTCACGTAGTCCGGCAGGCGCCGCGCCGCAGAGACCTGCGCGGCGGGCGCATCTGACATTGCGCGATGCGTGGAAGTTCGGGGGGTCTTCACCGTCAGCACCGAGCACGCTGCCCGGGCCTTGATGCGGTCCTGGTCCGTGCCCACGATCTGGCGCGCCAGGGTAACGTCCGGGGCGCCCATCACGAGCAAATCATAGGCGGCAGTTTCCGATGCCAGCGCGCGGATGCGGTTTTCTCCCCGCGCCACGTGGGTCCGCGTCGGCGTCGTGCACAGCGCCCGTAGTTGTTCCAAGTAGCCTTGTTCCGTTGATAGTTCCGCGTCCGGGGCGTCGCTTCTCACGAAGCGCACGAGAGTTAGCCGCGCCGTCCACAAACTCGCTAAATGATCGGCGGTCATCACGACCAGCGCGTCGTGCGGGCCCGGTTCGGCATACACCAGAATTTCCCGAACGAAACGCACCCCCGCCTCTTTGTAGAAGGCCAGATTGGCTTCCAGGTTGTTCATGAGCCAACCGATGGGGTTGTACGGCACCAGGGCGTCGCGTTCCCGACCCCGCCACTCCATCACTAGCCACTCGCAGTGCACGCTCGACGACACATCGTGCACCGTGCGTCCCAGATCGCGAGACAGCACCGCATGGAATTCGAGGTTCAAGCCCCGCTCATCGCCAAGGGCGCGAACGCGGCGCCGAATCGACTGAACCGCGACGTCTTCTTCCAGGGCTGCTTCGATAGTTGTGTGTTCGGGCACCTCGGTGAGGTGGATCACCTGCACGCGTCGGCCTTTCGCCAAAGCGCCGCCGAGCTCGACGATCATCTCTGGCGAATGCTCGCTACCGAAAAGAGCCACCACGACGGACGCATCGCCGACGATGTTGAGATCGTGCTGGGTCACCGGTGGCGCCGTGAGTGCCACGGCTCGACGCACGCGTTGACCCAGTACTCCTAGGCGTTCAACGCGACGACGTCCGTAGAACGCGTACAGCGCAATCCCTGGGATCACCGACAGCGATGCGCCAAACAGTACCATCGGCCCGAGGGTGACCAGCAGCGCAACTCCCGCCAATATGCCGAAGGCTTGGAGCCACGGATAGAACGGCGCGAGATACTTCGGTTGGTACCAATGCACGCGGCTCTCACGAAAGATGATGACGGCGAGATTGACCCCCATGAAGAGCATGATCACGAGACCGCTGGCGATCTTGGCGAGCTTTTCGACGTTGAGCAGGGAAACAGCTAGCGCCATGGCTGCGCCGGTCACCAAGATGGAGGCATAAGGAGTGCGGAAGCGCTCGCTGATCTCTTTCAGACCGCTGGGAAGCAAGCGGTCCCGGGCCATCGCAAAGGGGAAGCGTGACGCCGCCAGTAGCCCGGCGTTTGCCATCGAAGCCATGGTCACCACGCCCACGACGCCCGCTGCGATGCCGGCCCAGTACCCACCCAACCGTGACGCAAGGGTGTAGACCGGATGCAGGTCCGTGTGCAGTTCCCGGTGTGGCACCACGCCGACCAGCGTGAAGGACACCAAACTGTACAGGGCCATGACGATCAGCAGCGAGCCCAGGATGCCCAAGGGCAGATTGCGTGCCGGGTCGCGCACCTCTTCGGCGATGGCAGCGACCTTGGTAACGCCAGCGTAGGACGCGAACACAAATCCTGCCGCTGCCACGACGCCGGAGAAGCCCTTGGACGTCGGATCCGAGAGATTCGTGCGCGTCACTTGCGGCAGACCAAAGGCGACCAGCACAGCCAGCGCCACCAGCGTGCACGCAAGCACCACAACCTGGGCTCGCCCGACTTTTTTGATGCCGAGCAAGTTGAGGGAAACGATCAGCACCAGGCAAACAAGCGCTGCCGGTACGACGGGCCAGTCCGCGAGCACGACCAAATAGGTTCCAATGCCCACCAGGGCGAAGGAGCTCTTCAAGAGCATCGCCAACCACAGCGCGACTCCAGAGACGGTGCCCAACAAGGGGCCGAAAATGCGCTCCAGGTACACGTAGGTGCCCCCGGAAGTGGGCATGGCCGTGGACAGCTCCGCCTTGCAGGCTGCCGCGGGAAAGACGCAGAGCCCCGACAGCAAGTACGCCGCCCACACGCTCGGTCCGGCTTCTGCGGCGGCCAGTCCGGGCAGCACGAAAATGCCGCTGCCCAGCATGGCGCTCATGCTGATGGCAATGACGGAGACGGGGCCAATGCTCCGCTCGAGCTCCTTCACGCGGGTTTACCGACTTCCGAACCGAACACGGGCGAACCGTATCACGGAGTACCTGGGCGCTCTTGGCCGGTACGCCGGTAAGAAAGACGTGCCCGTGGGATGTTGCTTGGAAAGGCGACGTACGCAACGTGGCTGGCCTACGGTAAGCTGGCAGAGAGCATGGACGACGCGCATTCCCCATCGAGTCGAAGCGTCATCGAGCCGTCCATGGAGCGGCCGGGATACGTGATCGCGTCCGTTGGGAACTTGGCTATCGCCGTTACCCGGCAGCCGCCCAGTCTGGAGTCCATCCGGGAGTTTACGAGCTGCGTCGATGCGCTGTGCACGCAATTCCCAGACGGAGTGGCGGTGTTGATAGCGCCCCGGGGGCCGCGCCCGTCTCTTACCCCGGAGGCGGGCCGGGCCATCGTGTCGAGCTGGAGGCGCCTTGAGCCCTGTATTTCCTGTTCCGTCGTGCTCTTCCGCTCGTCTGGCTTCGTCAGCGCGATACAGCGCAGCTTGACCACCGCGCTCTTGGGCATGCATCAAAGCAGCGTGCCACTCAAAGCCAGCGCAAACCCTTTCGAGGCGGCGGACTTCATTGTCCGACACGAGGCTTCCCACGCGCCCGCGGGACCGCTGGGCGTCGCCCTGCAGGCGTTCGTCCGTCGCTACGAAAGCTAACCCAGCACCAGGTCGAGCTTGCGTCGGCCTTTCCACTCCGGGCCAGCAACCGGCAGCGCTTTTTCGTAGCCCGCTCCATCTGGGGAATAACCCAGTGCACCAAATACCGCGCGGTAGTCCGCGAAGCGGCCGCCGCGCTGCGCTGCATCCCATACGGCGCGCCCTTCCGTGAGGCCGCCTTGGGCCAGCACGTGTTCGACCCAGGCCCACTTCGCACTCACCGAGCGCACGACGGCGCGTCCTTTGAGACCACGCGAAAGGCGGGCTAGGCGGGCTTGCACCGTGCGGATGCCGGCATAGGGCAACTTGTCCAAGGGTGTGTTGCGCTTGGAGCAGAACGGCGCGATGCCGAGGGCGACGGGGATGATCTTGGAGAGCTCCGTGACGAAGCGTGCGCATTCGTCTATGTCCGCGTCGTTCTCGTTGGGCAAGCCGACCATCAAGTACAACTTCAGGCGGTCCATGCCGTGCAGGCGGGCATTTTGAGCGGCCTCCAGGTAGTGCTGCTCGCGGCCGCGGCGTTCGATGATGTCGCGCATACGCTGGCTGGGGCCATCGAGTGCCGTCGTCAGCGTGCGGTAGCCCACGGCCTTTAGTGCGGCCACGAACGGGCTCTTGAGGCGGTCCGGGCGCAGGCTGGACAGTCCCGCATGGATGCCGCGCGCTGCGAGTTGCTCCAAGATCTGGATGATTCGTGGATGATCACTGACGGCAGCGCCAACTAATCCGACGCGCTTCGTGCCTTCGGGGATGGCTGCCAGGATCGTTTCTGGGGCGACGATGCGCATGCCGCCGTTGGTGCTGCGCCGCATCACACAGTAGGTGCAGCCCCGGGAACAGCCGCGCTCCACCTCGAGCAGCAGCATATTGGATAGCTCCGTATGCGGAGTCACAATCGCGCTGACGGCGGGCAACAGGGCGTCACTGCAGGCCGCCACCTCGGGCACCGCTTCGTCGTGGATCGCCGGCACGTAGATGTGCGGCAGCGCTGCGAGCGCCTCGAGCTTTGCGTCGCGGCTAGCTTCCGAAAACGCGATCTGCAGCGCCGGGATCACCAGCTCTTCCGCCTCGCCGATCACGATGGCATCGGCGAATGCACCCAGGGGCACGGGGTTCGAAAACGTCAGGGGTCCGCCGGCAAGCACGAAGGGGTGGCGCTCGTCACGGTCCGTCCGCAGCGGCGGAATGCCCGACACATGCAACATGCGGCACAGGCCGCTGAGTTCGATCTCGTAGGCCACGCTGGTGGCGATCACCGGGTACGCGCCAAGCTCCCGCAAGCTCTCGTAGCTCACGGGCCGCTCGATGCGCGCGCCCGCGCGGTCGCCGCCGTCCGGCAAAAACACGCGCTCCGCCACCATGTCCGGCTGCTGTTGAATCGCGCGGTAGATGCGTTGGTAGCCCAGGCTGCTCATGCCCACCGCGTACGGCGACGGATAGGTGAGGGCGACGCGACGCGGTGCGTCTTTATCGATGCGGCCCGACTCTGCTGCCAGGCGGTCTCGAATCAGCTGGCGCGTGGGCTCGGGGATCACAGGCCGGGAAATGTGCCATAGTCCACGCATGTCTGCGAGCACACCGTCGAAGAAAGACGAGCTGATTCACGACTGGAACGAAGTCGCACGCAAAGGTCGTGTGATCCCGCATCATGTGGAGTTCTTGGACGAGACCCTACGTGACGGTTTGCAAAACCCTTCGGTCACGGATCCCAAGATCGAGGACAAGATCCGGATCCTGCACTTGATGGACAGCCTGGGCATTCACGAAGCCGACATAGGATTGCCGGGTAGCTCCAAGCGTGCTTTCGACGATTGCCTGCGGCTGTGCCAAGAGGTGGTGAACAACAAGCTCGCTATCAAGATCACCTGCGCCGGCCGCACTGTGCCCGGGGACATCACGCCCATGATCGAGCTGAGTCAGCGCGCCGGTATTCCCGTGCATGTGTACTGCTTCGTCGGTTCCAGTCCCATCCGCGCCCTGGCCGAAGAGTGGGACCTCGATCGCATCAAAAAATACAGCGCAGAAGCCATCGACGTCGGTGTGAAGGGTGGTCTCGAAGTTGCGTACGTGACCGAAGACACCACGCGTTCACAACCGCCGGTGCTGGCGCAGTTGTTCAAGCTGGCCATCGACCACGGCGCGTCCCGTCTGTGTCTATGCGACACGGTGGGGCATTCCACGCCAGATGGCGTGCGCAATCTGATCCAGTTCACGCGCAGCCTGCTCGACGGCTGGGGCGCGGACCACGTGGAGCTCGACTGGCATGGGCACAACGACCGGGGCCTTGGCTTGACCAATGCGATCTACGCCTTGGAAGTCGGTGCGGATCGCGTGCACGGTACGGCGCTTGGCATCGGTGAACGCGTGGGCAATGCGCAGATGGAGCTCATCTTGCTCAACCTGAAGCTGCTAGGTTTGCTCGATCACGATCTGACGCACTTGATGGAGTACTGCCAAGCCGTGGCGGAAGCCGTGGGCTGGCAAGTGCCGATCAACTACCCGCTGGTCGGTTCGGATGCGTTCCGCACCGCGACCGGCGTGCACGCGGCTGCCATCATCAAAGCTGAAAACAAGGGCGACGCCTGGCTCGCAGATCGCATCTACAGCGGCGTGCCCGCGGGCATGTTCGGTCGCCGGCAGGACATCTGCATCGGGTTCATGTCTGGCGCTTCCAACGTGAATTATTGGTTGAAAGCCCGGGGCATCGAACCCAACGACGCTTTGGTCAAGGCGATTTTGGCCCGCGCAAAGGACAGCGATCACATCCTGACCGACCCCGAAGTCATGGACGTGGTCAACGCCGGCGCGTGACGGACCCATACGAGGGGCCCGCGCCGGCCGTGGATCCTTCCCGCGAAAACCGATTCTTCCCGCGCCATGGGAAGGTCCGCTGGCTGGCATGAGTAGTGTCCCGGAGCCATCATGACGAACCGAGGTTTTCAGCGCTGGATGCCACTTGTCGCCGTTTGCGGGTTGCTGTCCCAGGCCTGCGGCGGTGAAGACGGTGCGGGATCCGGATCGGGCGCGGCGAGCGGCAGCGGGGCAAGCGCAGGGTCCGCGGGGAGCGGCGGCGGGGCGAGCGGGGGCACGACTGCGACGGGCGGAAGCGCCGGTAGCGCGGCGAGTGGTGGCGGCGGCGCGAGCGGGAGCGGTGGATCGGATCCGGACGCCGGCGGTCAAGGTGGCACTGCCGGGCAGGACGCGGGCACGACGGGCGGCGCGGGCGGACAAGACGCATCGGTGGGTGGCAGTGGCGGAGCGAGTGGCAGTGGCGGGGCGGCGGGGGGGGGGGGGGGCAGCGGGGGGGGGCGGCGGGGGGGGGGCGCGGCCGGGAGGGGGGGGGGCGAGAGGGGGGCGAG
>CALMUT010000323.1 GCA_937872925.1 uncultured Myxococcales bacterium
ACGCGCCCGTGCCGCCGGTGAGGCCTGTGCCACCCGTGAGACCGCTGCCTCCGGGGCGACTGTCACCGCCGCCGCAGCCGGGTGTGGCGAGTGCCAGCCCAAGGGGCAGCAACAACCCGCCGATAGCGACGCCGGGATGTCGCATCACTCGCCGGGCGGACACGAGTAGGTGATCTGCCAGTCGTTGAGGGTCGGGGTGATGGAGGTCGGACTTGGCGTCAATACCGCTTCGAGCTGCAGCCATGGGTACCTAGCATTCGGTGTCCCGAGCGTGGTGTACAGATCAATCGGACAGGGCGTCGGGCCGGACATGGCGCAGACTTGCGTATTCGGCGTGGCCTGCGCGGTCTTGAGGTTCGTGAAGGTCGCGGAGCCCAGGCCGGTCTGGGTCGTGGCCGTGCGCGCGCGGAACTGCACCGTGGACGCACCCGGAGTCGTGGTGTCGTAGGCCATGAAGCCCCACTGCGGTTTGGTGCCGGGCGGGCACTGGGCCTCGTAGGTCTGGCGCACGTTGGTGGGCAGGAAGACTTTGGGACAGCCAACCTTGAGCCCGATGCTTGCGCCGGGATCGCCCTGGACGGCACTGCAACTGCCGGGGCAGAGCGTTATGCTCGAAGGCGTGACGTTGTTGTTGAAGTACCAGCCATCGCCAGTGCCACAGGCGCCGGCGTTCAGCACTTTGCCGATGGACGTCTGCACGTTGGTGCTCGAGGTACGCGTGACAGTCACATCCGTCGGATCAAAGTTGGCCAAAGGCGGCAGCGGGAAGGTGCAGCTGATGTTCTGCGATGCGATGCCTTGGAAGGCCGCGAGCAACTGAGCCTGGATGTTGTTTTGGTTCGTGCCTTGGATCACGATCGCCTGGGTGGTGCCACCCGCGGCGGCAATCTGATTGAGTGCGGTGATGTTGGCGCCATCCATGCCAATGGCATAGGTGCGTACGCCGTCGCTATTGAAAGCGCCTTGAGACAGCGCCGCAATGTTGGTGCTGCTCGTGTCGCACTGCGTGGGATCGCCGTCGGTGATCAAGACGACGACGTAAATCGAACTCGGGTCGGCGGCTTGCTGCGTGGTGGCCCAATCGAGCGCTCCGTCGAGGGCCGGATAGGTGGGCGTGCTGCCGCCCGGTGCCTGGCTGTTGATGGCGTTGACCAAGGCGGTCTCTTGCGGATCTCCCGCCGCGGCCAGTAGCGTGCCCAGCGGCACCATCGGGTTGGAGCACGGCGCCGCAGCGCAGGTGCCACCCGAGCAGGACGAGTGGCCGCAGCCGTCGCCACCCGCGCCGCCGGTGGGCAACGGGAAGAACTCCAGCGCGACGCCCATGCCCGCCGAGGTCGCGCCTTGAAAGAACGCCTTCATGGCGTCGGTAGCCCCGGTCCACTTGGTGCCGCCGGAGAAGCCCATGGAGCCCGACTTGTCGAACTGCACGTACATGTTCACCGGCTTGAAGCGCACGACTTCAGAGCCGCCGGCACAGGACGGCGGGCCGCAGGTGGTGCCGCCGGAGAACAACGTCCAGTTGTCCAGATAGCTGCACTCCGCGATCTGGGCGATCCCGCCGCCCGTCGGCGGGTTGATCATGATCTCGCGATTGCCGTTGCCCAAGTTGGGGCAGTCGAAGCTCCGGCACTGCCCGGGCGGGATCGGCGCGTTGGTCACGCACTGTTGCATTTGCGGGTGCGTCTGACTGGGGGCGGTCTTCGGATACTGATTCGAGTTCGCAGGATAGTGGATGATGCGAATGCCGGACGGGGCGGTGGTGTTGCCGTGGTTGCAGACCGGGATCTTCTGGTCGCAGGGAATGCCGCCGGCTAGGTCGATGCCGGAGCAAGCGGGATCTGTCTGTCCCGGCAGCCATGGCTCGCACTGGCCGCTTTCCGGTGGCGGCGCGCCGGAGCCGCATTTGGCATCGCACACGCTTTGCACCTGGTTGACGCAGGCCTGGGTCCAGCTGGAGTTGCAGCTCTGGCCGCAGGCGCCGGGCACGGCCGCCACGCAGGCGGCGTTCCAGCTATTGCCTGACTGGCAGCAATACGCGAGGCCCGGGAGAGCGCAGACCGCCGCGGCGCAGGGATCGCAGTTGCTCTTCAATCGCCCACCCGTCGAACACGGACTGTGCGCACAGCCCGCATTGAAAGTCGGAGTGCAGCAACTGGGGCTGGCCGCGCAGATCAGGCCGACGCAGGGATCGCAGTTCGCCGCCAAGCCGCCGCCGGTCTGGCACTTGCTGTGGCCGCAATTGGACCCGGTCTTCGGTTCCTTGCAGTAGTGATTGAACTGGCAGTCCGCGCCGGAGGCGCAGGGTTCCTTCAGACCCTTGTTCACCAGTCCGCCAGGCAACCCCGTGATGCTACCCACGGGCCAGGTGTACGCCTGGCCGGAGTCCGCGGTCTGTCCGCCGTCCGGAGGCACCTCGTTGTAGGTCTGGCAGTACGGATCACACGGGTTGTTGTTGCACACCGTGGGCGGGCTGATGGCCTGGGTGTTCGAACCCGGCGCGTTCGCTGAGCTCTGCGACGGCTTGTTGACGACTTCGCCGCCGGTGCACTCGCCCCAAACTTCGTTCTCGCAGTACTGCGTGCCCATGTAGCAAGTCAGCACGCCGTTGTGGTCGCCCAAGGTCACGCCACATTTCTGACTGCTGCCCGCCGTGCAGGGACCAACTGCGGGCGAGTTGCCCACGCCGCCCGTCTCCGTGCCGCCCGGCAAGGCCTTGTCGCTGTCGGAGCACGCCGCCGGCAGCGCGATCAGCGCGCCCAGGCCCAAACCCAACGTGATTCTGGCCCATGCCCGGATCCGGGACTTGCCTTCAGCTACGAGCCGCATCGCGCCTCCCAAGGGTGCCTGTGTCTGGCTGTCTGCGCGTGGCGCTCCAAAGCCTAATCATCCGGCGACCAGCATAGCAGGAGCCGTGCCCAGTCTCTGCGCAGCCCGTTGGGGGCATTTCTGCGGCATTCTGCAGTGCCACGGGTGGCTGCCGGGTGGGGGCTACGCAAACAATGCAAGGCGGGCAAAACATTGCGGCGCCCAACGCGGGGACAGACACAATCCGTTCATCCGGATGAACGGATTGCTCACAGCGCCTTCGGACGTACGTTTTCGCCCACCCAGCCGACGATTTCCGCCAGTGGCGTGCCGGGCTTGAAGACCTTCTTCACGCCCGCGCCCTCAAGCTTGCGTAGGTCATCCTCGGGCACGATGCCGCCCCCGAAGACTGGGATGTCCGCGCCACCGTGTTTTTTCAGCGCCTCGATCACGGCGGGGAAGAGCGTGTTGTGCGCGCCGCTCATGATCGAGAGTCCGAC
Organism: uncultured Myxococcales bacterium; assembly: GCA_937872925.1. Taxonomy (GTDB): domain Bacteria; phylum Myxococcota_A; class Polyangia; order Polyangiales; family Polyangiaceae; genus JACKEA01. The sequence goes on from CALMUT010000323.1 coordinate 3,306, forward strand.
CGCATCCACGTCCTCCTGCACTGCAGCCGTCGCGATCATGTCTGGCGTCTGGTGCAGGCCCGTGTAGATGACTTCGAAACCCGCATCGCGAAGCGCGCGAGCGACCACTTTGGCTCCGCGGTCGTGCCCATCGAGCCCGGGCTTAGCGACCAAGACCCGAACCTTGCCTGTACTCTCGTGCTCACTCATTGCCAGTCCTCAACGTTTGACGGAGAGATCTCGAAGCTCCAAGCGTCCGCCGCCGCGCAGCGCAACCCCCGCGCGCCCACTGCCAACTCCACGGCTCAACTTCGCCTTCAATTCTTGCTTGCCCACCACGCCGCGCACTTCGGTCCCTTTGACCTCGAGCAGCACCGCGAACGTACTGTCCTTCGAGGGCAACGCAACCGGCCCGGTCAACTCCGAAGCCTTGCCGCTCCCGTCCACCAGCACGAGCTGCGCGACCTTCGGCTGTTCCGAAACGAAGAGCGCAATCGCATCGTAGCCCGCCGTGCCCGCCTGGGCCCGCAGGATCAACGCCCCGCCAGTGCCGACGGGAGTGAGCTTCGCGCGCACCACGGCGTTTTCGCTCGCCGGCCCGAAAACGACCGCGTCGAAACCCGTGCTCTCCTTCGCGGATGCCAGCACCAGCCGGCCGTCGCCCACCACCAATCCGCGCGGGCCTCCGCTCAGCTTCTCCAGGGAGATTGCGCCAAATTTCCACTTTTCCGCCGCCTCCGGCACCAAGCGCGCGTACGGCAGCGCGGGCAAAGCCGGCGCTTTGCCATTGAGCGTCACCGCATCCACGCGCCCATCTGCGGACATCTTCGCCGCGACTTTGCTTTTTGCAACTTCGAAGCGACTGACGACCGCGCCGTCGAGCTCTACCGCCACTTCGAGCGCGCGGACCTTGCCCGTCTGCAGCGCTTCGCCGACCCATAGCTTCTGTTTCGCTTCAGCATTCGGCGCAAGCACAGAGAGCGCGAGCATCATCTGCGCAACGCCGTCGTTGTTCCCGCGTAGCGAGCGCGCCAACGCCAAGCTTTGCACCCGGGGCAGGTCCAGAAGAACCAACCGCACCACATGGGTCAAGAACAGCTCTGGGCTCACACCGGTGAGAGCCGCGTTCGTGCTGCCCTCGGGTGCCAGCACGCTGCGCAGCAGGTCCGGAGTCGTGGTGGCATCCGCGCCGCCGCGTACGGCGCGGGACGCCAGCGCCGCGGCGTGGGCACGCAACTCCGGCTTCGCCGCAAAGCCACTGCGCACCGCCTGCCACGCAGTCATGTACGCGAGTTCGCTGGTCGCAGCGTCCACGTCAACGGGGGCAACGTCGTCGGGCCAAAGCCCCGACACGCGTCGTTCCACGCTCGGGTCCGCCCCAACGCGCAACGCCCGCCCGAGTGCCGCGAGGCCCGCGGTTGGCGTCTTGGCAAGCAACACCAAATCCACGCCTTCTGCCGCTCGTGGGCAACCGTCGAACCAACGCACAAGCAGGTCCCGGCGCGCCGAGTCCGCCTGCCCACCATCGTCGAATAGAAATCCATGCCGTTCGAAGAGCGCTCGCCGCGCGTCCGAAAGCCCGAGGGCCGCGCTGACCTCGTGCCGCGGCAGCACCCCGCGCGCCAGGGACGAAAAAGTGACCGCGGCTTGATCCCGCGTGCGTAGCCAGTAGCCCCGCGCGGAGCTCGACAGCAACATCCACGACGCGTGCCGCTGGATGTGCTTTTGGTACGCTTCCGCCGCGCGGCGCATGCTGTCGTCGCGAATGCCCACGCTGGCGTCGTGCCCGTCTGCGGGCGGTTGTCCCGCGTTAGCGATCTGCGTCGCGACGAAGGCATGAATGCGCGTGACCTCCACCGCCGCAACGCGAGCGGAGGGACTGAACGCCGGCCCCTCCGCTCCACTCAACTTGCCCACCAGTGCATCCGCCCGCGCCAGCAACCCGTGCACCACCGCTTCCGCGATCACGCCCCGCGCCGGCTCCGATCCAGAACCGTGCAGCAACTCCCGGGTAAACTTCTCCCGTGCCCCGTCAAAAGCCACCGGCCCGTACGCCGCCGAGAGCGAGGCCGCTGACTCGATCTGAGTCAGATCAGGACGCGCAATCAACGCCCGCACCCGCTCCGCCCGAGCCACTTCCGCGTCCCGCACGTAGCCCACAATCTGCCGCTTCTCGGAGTCCGTCAGCGCGGCGTGAGCCGCGCCGCCGTGGGTCATCCAGCCCAGACCCAATCCGACCAGACAGAGCCAACGTGCCCACCTTGTTCTCATGCGCGCCACAACGCCGCCAGCCTAGCAGAGGTCGCCGCCGGACGATCGACGCTTCCAGCCCGTGTTTTTTTTTGGGTCGCGGACCTGGGGCGTCGGTCCGCGGCGATTCTCGCGAATTGCGGGTTGGTCCGGTCACGCGGACCGGCACTGGACGAGACGGAACTTGGTGCCCGTGGGGTTTTTCTTGCGCGGTCACGGGGGTCGGCATTGGGCGAGACGGAACTGGTGCGCGTGGGATTATTCTTGCGCGGTCACGGGGGTCGGCATTGGGCGAGACGGAACTGGTGCGCGCGGGATTATTCTTGCGCGGTCACGGGGGTCGGCATTGGGCCGGACGGAACTGGTGCCCGTGGGATTATTCTTGCGCGGTCACGGGGGTCGGCATTGGGCCGGACGGAACGGGTGCCCGTGGGATTATTCTTGCGCGGTCACGGGGGTCGGCATTGGGCCAAGAGTCTTTGGGTCGGCGCGGGTCACGCGTGATCGATCGGTCGCGCCTGACCGCGGATTTGTTTGGCGCAGAAGCGGGGAAGTTTCCCCGCCGAACCCCTCGCTCGCGGGGCCCGGCCCGCTCGCTTCTGCTTGGGAAGGTTGTTGCTAAAGGACTGACGCCGTGACGGAACTGGTGCGCGGGCCATGTCTCCCAAATGCTCACAAACGGGGGTACTTCGCCCACTTGCTCGACCATCCCCCCCAAATGCTCACTCTTGTGAGCATTTCGCCCCGATAGCTCCCGCTCCGTCAGTGTGCGGCGCATCGTCAAGGTCCGGCGCATCGTCAAGGTCCGGCGCATCGTCAAGGTCCGGCGC
>CALMUT010000324.1 GCA_937872925.1 uncultured Myxococcales bacterium
ACGCCATCGACCTTCATGCCGTACCAGCCGTGCTCGGTCATGAAGCCGCCGTTGCAAGCCGCGACCAGCGCCTCGTGGTGCTCCTTCCGGACCGTCCCCTTGCGTTCGTACTTTTGGGCTTCGGCTTCGGAGCTCTTGGGCTCGCGATACCCCGCCACTGCCTGGACCTGAACACGCCTTAGGTCGACCGCCACCACGAAGAGCTCTGCCCAGGAGCGGTTCTTGTCGGGATGCAACAGCGTCTTGAACATATAGGCTGGTTCTTTGGGACGGCGCTTGTCCACAATGCGCACCCACTTGCCGTCCCCCGGTGCGGACCAGCTCTCGTGCACGGGAGGTACGTCCTTCGGTCGGAAGGGAGGCGGCGGCGGTGGTGCGTCCGGACCGGCGTCGATGGCGGCCACGGGCTCCGCAGATTCGTCGGGCGGCACCTCCCAATACGCCTTCGGCTTTTCGTCTTTCTTCCACCAGCGGTTGAACTTGTCTTCCACGCCGTAGGCGAAGTCTTCCAGCTTTGCCACGCGGTCGGGCCCGATGACTGCGCGCAGCGAATTGGCGATGAGCGGACCCAGCCATTCCACTCGATGCACCAAGATCCAAAGCACGAGTACCGAGGCCGGTAGTCCAAGCCCAAGCCCCAGCAGCCACTTCTTGCGGCGGCTGAGCGCGGACCGCGCTTTCTTCTTCTCGTCCTTCTTGGGCGCAGCCTCGGCCATGGGGCGCGAAATCTTAGCCGCCTCCGGCCGTCCCGTGCCCATTTCTTGTGCCCGAGCGGTCCAGAAGCTGTCAGTCGGGCCAAAACCCGCGCTATGAAGGTGCGATGTGGCTCGGTTTCCCGCGTCGCGGGTGCGGGTGGATGCTTGTGGCGCTTGCGCTCAGTCTCCGCTCGGCACCGCTTTCCGCGCAGCCGGAGCCAGCGCCCGAAGCGCCGGCGGCCACCGCAGAGCCGGACGAAAAGGAAAGCGCGCCCGAACGCGCTCCGGCAGCGCCGGAGACTGCGGCGGAAACGCAGCGATCCGAAGATGCCCCAAAGGACGGAGCGTCGCACGAGGCATCCGGCGCCGCGCGAACCAACCAACGTCGCATTGTCGAATCCCGTGCAGCCTCCAGCAGCACGATCCCGACTCTGCGACCGCTGGCGAATCCTAGTGTCATGGGGAGGCCACTGACGGCGGTGAAGTTTGTGACCCTCGGCGGACGTTGGGAAGCGCCGCTCGCTCTCCAACGCGTTGTCGTCGGTGAGGCGACCAGTGGGGAACTCGCGCGGCGCGCGATGCGTGAGTTGCTCGACACTGGGCGATTCGCCAGTGTGCGCGCCAAGCTGGAGCCCGACGGCGCTGGCGCAAAGCTCGTCTTAGAAGTGTTGCCTCGGCGTTTGATAGCGTCGTTGAAGATCCAAGGCTCTAGCCTTGATGGCGACAGCGTGCTCGCCGCCGCAGGGGTGCGCGTCGGCGGCGAGATCACCGCGCCCGGGCTCACGGAACTCGCCGCACGGCTGGAGCGTTTGCACCGCCGCCGGGGTTTCCCGAACGTGCGGGTGGTCGTGACCGCGACGGACACCGATGATCCGTTGCGTGTGGTCGTCGCGGCTGACGTGAACCCCGGGCAAGCCCTGCGGGTCACGGACTTGCAGTTCGCTGTATGGCCCAGCACGACGGTCCCGGGGATCCGAAGGGTATTGGAGCGCTACGCCATGGCGCGCGGTGATCGGTTCGACATCGAAGCTGTGGAGGCGGCCAATCTGGAGTTCGAAAAGCAGTTGCGCCAGCACGGTTGGCACCGCGCCAGCGTGACCCACACCACGCGGGCGCGTCCTGATGGCGTCTTCTTGCAACTCATCGTGCGTGCCGGTCCGCTGATTCGGCCGAAGTTCGAGGGCAATATTCGCTTCGATGACACACAGTTGTCGACCGCACTCGGGCTTGAGGACAGCGAGGACCGCGCGCCGGCAACTTTGGTCTCGCGCCTCTCGGAGTTCTACGCGCAGCGCGGCTTCTTCGACGCGGAGATCACCGTTTCCGAGCGTGGCGGAGCCGACGCGCCCGTTGTGGATTTAGTGTTTCGCGTGCGCGAGGGCCGCCCGGTGCGGGTGGTCGCCCGTGAGTTCGCCTGTCTGACCGGGCGACGCGGACCGGCGGACGTGGGCAGCGAAATCGACGGTGTCTTGTCCGAAGAGCTGCCCGGAGGTTCCATCCTGGGCTCAGTGGATCCGCGCGTGGTGGACCAAACCTTCGGCCCGCGCCAGACGACTGGCGCCCGGGTCGTGCCCTACGAACCGAACCCGTGGCTGACGTACATGCCGGACGTCTACGAGCGCGCGCTCAAACACGTGCGCGACCTGTATCGATCCGAAGGGTACCTTTCAGTGATCGTCGGGCCCGCGACGTTGTTGCGGCGCCGTTGCGATCCGCGGACGCAGCCCCACGTATGCCGCCCGATCGGTCCCCGCAAACGTCCGCGCACGATGTGCGCCGTGGACGAGGTCAAGGTGCCGCTGCCGGAGCCCGAGGTGGATCCGGCGGTGACGTGCACGCCTGACCCTGCCCGCGGCATCCGCTGCGAGCCCGATGCGGTGCTGTACATACCGATCAAGATCGGCCCCCAGGCGATGCTGTACGACATCAGCTTCGAGGGGAACCAGCGATTCACCGAAGAGCGCCTGAAGGAAACCGCCGACATGGAGCTTGGCGGGCCCGCCTCGCAGGTGGGGCTAGACAAGGCGCGCCGGCGGATCCTCGACGAATATGCCGAAGAAGGCTTCGCCTTCGCGGACGTGGAAACGGCCCTGGAGCTGTCCCCGGATCGCACCCGCGCCCGGGCGCGATTTGTGATCGGTGAGCGGCAACGCGTGATCGTGTCGGGTATCGTGGTGCGGGGTGCAACGCGCACGAACGAAAGCCTGATCCGCAGCCGCGTCGCCCTTGAGGTCGGCAAGCCCTACCGTCGAAGCTGGGTGCGCAACACCGAAGAGCGACTCGCAACCTTGGGCGTATTTTCGGCCGTTACTGTGGGTTTCGAAGACCCCTACGTGCCTGCCAAGGAGAAGATCGTCGTCGTCACCGTTCAGGAGCGCAAGCCCCAGTACCTCGATGTGCGCCCGGGCTTTTCCACTGGCGAGGGCTTCCGGATCACGTTCGAATACGGGCATCGCAACTTGGGCGGCGAGGCGATCCAGCTCACCCTGCGTTCGCAGCTCGGCTACTTACCCGGCGCGTTCATTCTGGAAAAGGACGTGCGCGACAAGTACGACGAGCTCGACGTCGGCCAGCGCTTGGAGCGCCGCAACAGCGCCACCGTGGAGTTCCCCGACGTCGGTCTGGGCCCGCTGTTCCGCCTCAGCGTCGAAGGCATTGATGTGCGTGACAACGCACGCGACTTCGGATTGACCAAAGACGCCGGTATCGTCACCCTGATCTTCCGCCCATCCCGACGCTTCTCGGCGACTATCGGTGGATCTCTGGAGCTGAACACAGCCGAGATCTTCGGTTCGACCCAGAAGGGCGCCCTGGAAGAATACGTGAAGAACAATCCGAGCCGACGCGCCGCGTTTCGTGTGCCCGAAGGCACGACCGTCGCCGTCGCTGAGCGCCTGGGCGTCACCTGGGATCGCCGGGACAATCCGTTGGGGGCCACGACCGGCACGTTGGTCAGCGCCAGCGTGGAGCACGTGCGGGCGACTCCAGTGGGCGGTGAAGATGCCGAAGTCGCGCCCGGCCAGGCCAGCGTGTTTGCCGCAACCATCAGTCAGTTCTTGCGCATCTCGAATCGACTGGCGGCGTATGCGCGCCTCAGCGACAAGGGGCTCGCTTTGGCGGTCTCGTTCCGCTGGGGCGTGAACACGCAGCTGATCGCCGACTCCCGCACCTATCCGGATCGTCTATTCTTCCTGGGAGGCGTGGACTCGTTGCGCGGCTTCTTGCAGGACTCCATGGTTCCCGAAGACATCGCGAAGCAGCTCTTGGATCCGAATTCAGGACTGACACTGCGGGAAGTCGTGATCCGCGGAGGCGACGCATTCATCAATCCGCGCGCGGAACTACGCATCCCCCTGGGCGGGGATGTGCAGACGGCGGTGTTTCTGGACGCCGGAAACCTCTGGACCAAGCCCGAGTTGGTAAACGCATCCGAGCTCCGCTACGCAGTGGGCACTGGCCTGCGCGTCGGAACACCCATCGGCCCGCTTGCCTTCGACTACGGATTCAACGTGGACCGAGTGCTCGACGAGTTCTTCCCGCAACGAGAAAACCAGCGCTTCTGGGAAGACATGGGCGCCTTCCACTTCAGCATTGGGCTGTTCTAGGGCTGCGGTTCGCGGGTGGTGCCGTCGCGGGACTACAGGTTGCACACGGTCGCGCAACTCGCAGCCATGCAGTCCAACAGCGCTTGGAACTTCGGGGCACCCGCGTCAGGATCGCAGGCATTGCGGCAGGTCGTGTCGCTGTTCGCACACGCAGAAAAGCACGCTAAGATGGCATTGCATTCCGATTCCGCTGCGCACGAGGTGCCTTCGGAACCGCAGTTGCTGAGCGAGCAGGACTGACATGCGCTGCTGATCCCGCCGGAACCGCCAAAGCTGCCAGCTCCTCCTGTTCCGCTGCCGCCTCCTGAGGCGCTGGCACCCGTACCGCCGGAGCCACCGCTTGCACCGGTTCCTCCACTGCCGCCGGTCGCGCTGTCAGCCCCGGCGTCCACCGTGCAGGAGACTTTGAGGCATTGCTCTCTTGCGGCGGCGGTGGTGGTCGCACAGCCGCAAAATGCATCGCAGCCCACGCAGCCGGCGCAGTTTCCGGGTTCGCAAGAAGGACCCGTTTCCGCACCGGCTTCAGCGCCGGCGGCACCCGCGGCGTTTTCTTTTAGACCGTCCAGATCGTTCGTGACGCTACACGCATAGAAGCAGAGCAGCGCTAGGCCGGCAGTCAAGAGGCGCCCGATTGGCATGGCTCTAGAGTCTAGCGCAGCTCGGCAGTCTCTGGAAAAACGTCCGCTTTTTGTCCGCAAACCGTCGGCCACATTCCCGGTTGCGGACGCCGCTCGGCGACGCCGTCTGGCAGCCCCTTCAGCCTTTGAGCTCGTCGAGGACGGTCAATAGTTCTTTGCTATGCGCCGACGGAGTCACTTCCGGAAACACCTTGGCGACCCTGCCTTGTTTGTCGATGACGAAGGTCACTCGCTTGGCGTAGCCGTTTTGCACCGGCACCTTGAACGCCGCGGCAATCTCTTGCTTCGGATCCGGCAGTAGCAAGAAAGGCAGGTCGTACTTCTTGGCGAAGGCCTGATGGGACTCGTTGTCGTCGGTGGAAACCCCCAGCACGATTGCCTCAGCGCTCTTAAAGCGACTCCAGTCGTCGCGGATCCCCTTTGCTTCGACGGTACAGCCGGGGGTGTCATCCTTGGGATAGAAGTAGACGATCACGACCTTGCCGCGATAGTCCGCGAGTTTCACTTGCTCGCCGCTATGGGCCACAGCTTCGATGTTCGGCGCTTCGCTGCCGACGCTCAGCAGCGAAGCCGCCGACGTTCCGGGAGCCGTGGCTGCCGTGTTTGGAGCGGCCTGGGGAACTTCGCTCCCGGCTGGGGTGGTGGCGCTAGCGGCCCCTGGGGCGCTGGCGCCACCCGAGGTCGTCGCGCCGGCGCCGTCCGCCTTCTTGTCACAGGCTTGTCCGAAGTAGACGAGAGCCAGGAGCGCAGAGACCGCAAAGCGTGGGTAGGGCATCGCGGAAGAGCTTGGGTTCACCGCCCGTCCAACGCAAGCCCCGGCTTTACCTCGGAATGCCGGCGTGGGTGAGAAGCGGAATGACCTCAACGCTCACATCGCAGCGGCAGCCCGTTTCTCGCTCCACATCTTCGGCGATGGTGGTGGCCAGGGTTTCCGGGACCTCGCCGCCGAACCGTCGCCGGCAGATGACGCCAAGCTTCGCTTCGCGCTCGCTCAGGAGCGTGATGTCCACGGTGCTACCCACGGAAATGAAGCCGGGCACCACGTCCAGAGTGACCGCGGTGGTCTCGCGGATCTGCTTTTCGAGCTCGAGGTGGCGCCGCCGGATGCCGCGGATCGCCAAGATCGTGACGCTGCCGACTAGATCGAGGCCCACCACGTTCAACAGCAGCAGCAAGAACGCATTCAGGCTGTGTTCGGGAGTGCCGAGCACGAATCCGATCCCGATCACAGCGGCCGGCGGAACCAGAGAGATCGCTATCTCCACCCCGATGATGGCGTCGATGACCTGCCCCCAAGGCGTTTCCACGAGTTCCGGGTGCGCCACCAACGCGAGCGACGCGGCCGCCCCGGCCGCAACGGCAATGATGGCACTGAGCACGACGTCTCGAGGCGTCGGCATCGCGCGCAGCAATATCTCTTGGGTGATGCCGATTCCGTCAACGCTCTGCTGCAGCAGCGTGGTCATGACGATCGCGACGCCCGTGCCGATGACCAACAAGCCGACAAGCTGCTTGACCAAGCCACCTGAGAAGACTCGCCAGTTGCGATACAGGCCACCGATGCAGACCGCTCGGGACGGGGCCATGAATGGCGCAACGCACATCGAGCCGATCACGACAGCGGCGCTGTTGAGCAAGAGCCCAGCCGTGGCCATGGCTGCGGAGGCCACCACCATCGCCAAGTACCCGCCCGTCATCACGGAGCCAGCAATGGCGCGTTGCTCCAGTATGGTGTGGTAGTTGCGAACGCCCCATACGCCAGCGCCACGGGGTACGGTCCCGCGCAGAATCGGTTCGACTTCGCCCGGGCTGTTCACCTGCGCGGGATCCTAGCCATTGGTTACGTTCGGTCAACTGCGCGCTTTGCGGTGACCTCCGGAACGCGCAATCCGTGCGTGCCGCACTGCTCCTTGCTGCAACATCGGCACGCGCTGGCGTACTTTGCCATCCAACGCGTGGAGTGCGCTGGCGCTGGCATGTGGGGTGCTTAGCTTGTGGGCATGCAAGACGCCGCATCCATACGCACTTGGTTGACCTACGACCACACGCGGCTGGACAAGTTGTTTTCCCAGCTGCTCGACGCAGTCGAAGGCGCGGACGACCCCACCATTTCCACGGTGTGGTCAGAGTTCGAAACGGGACTGCTAGCGCACTTCGACGCGGAAGAGAGCCACCTGTTTCCGCTTTTGGCCGGTGACTACCCTCGCGAAGTCGAAGCCGCCCAACGCCAGCATGCGCAGATCCGCGCCTTGGTCGCCGAGCTCGGCGTGCGCGCGGACCTGCACACGATCCGCCTGGACATCGCTGAAGAGCTGATCCGCCAGTTACAAAAGCATGCCGAGTTCGAAGACAGCACGGTCTACACCTGGGCAGAGGCCGCCCTCAGCGCTCCGGAGCAAAAAAGCATGCTGGAGCGCTTCAAGAAGCCGGCGCGCACGCCCTTGCCCGGGGCAACCAAGAAGCGTTGAAAAGACGGGGCGAGTCGCGCCGAACCTGCGGCCGCCCGCAGCATTGCCGAATTTGTGCATGCTTCCCGTGCTCCGGGGCTGCGCATGCCTGGACGAGGTTTCCGTCGAACTCGCCGCTGTGACAAGCTAGGGGCATGGCGCCCAAGGGGACAGCGTTGTTGGCGATCTTGGCGGCTTGTGGCTTGGTTGGCTGCCCAAAGCAGGAAACCGAAAACCCGCAAGCCGCATCCAGCGCTGCGCCCAGTGGCGCGCCCGCACGTGGCGGCAGTGCGGTGAAGGGGAGCTCGACCTGCCAATCTGCGGCGGAGTCCATGAAAAACGCCAAGCCGCATCGCAGCGCCGATCCACCCTACGCCGACTGCGCGTACGGAGTGTTCGCCCACTGCGGTGGCGGCAAGGGTGAACGCGGAGGCCTGTGCAGCCGAAGCCTGGACAAAGCAGCCACCGCCGCCGCCCGAAAACAGACCCCCGACGCGTGTTGCTACGTGCCGGCGGATTGACTGCGGTCGCCGCCAGGCCGCGTCGCCGCTACCGAGGTACCGGCGGTACGTATACGTCGTTGATGGTGCGCACGTTGCCACCCGCCGGGTAGCCATAGGAAGCGTACCAGTCGGTGCCCCAGACGACGATGCCGAAGGGCGCGTCGCTCTTGGCCACGTGGCTACTCACGCCACAGTTTGCTACGGGCACGCCGCCGCGCATTAGGTCAACGTATGCAACTTCGTAAGTGCCCGCGGATCCGACGGGTTGCCAGCCCGTGATGTTGCCCAGGCATGCAACTTCGACGTCCTTGAAGCCGGAACCAGTGTTGAGGCGAGTGACCACAAGGTTCGTCGTGGAGTAGGTGGGATCTGTGAAAAACACGTAGCGATTGAGGAACTGCTGCGGCGGCAGCACCACGACCCAATCTTCGTCGCCCAGCACGCAGCCCGGGGGCACCAGGGGCGGCGGGTTTGCAGAGCACCCGGGTCGGGACGGCGGATCCTTCTGGATGCCGCCAGGCATGTAGTTCGAGATCAAGAACGGATGGTCTTTGTCTTGGGAGCGCACCACGAAGGGTTGCTGGGTCTGGAACTCCACGGTGTTGCCCGCGTTCAGCACGCTGGGCGCGCCGGGAGGCGGTCCGGGCTCGTAGGTCAGGGTGGTGCCGTCGACCACGCCCACGATACGGTGCGGCACACTCTCCGGCTGCAGGTTGTTGCGGCGCGTGTTGATCAGCGACGCGCGGTATTCTCCCCCAACAGAGCGCACCGCCGGGAGTTGCTGGTGGGTGGAGTCGTGCCCGCCATTGGATGCGGTCTGCGTGGGCGCGACCAGGTAGGTGGTGCCGGTGAATACACCGACTGGCTTGTCCGCGGAGACGATCATGCCGTTCGCGTCGCCGAGCCACTGCAAGATCTCTCCTGCGCCCAGGGTGTAGGTTGTCTTGGTGCCTGCGGGCGCTTGGGCAACGCCGCCGCCGGCAGGGAGCGTCTTTTGCGGCACCACATCGACTTGAGTGCCATCGACCGTGCCGACGATGTGCGCCCAGACTTTCCCTGGAAACTGCGGCTGCGCAGGGTCGCTCTGATCGTGCGGAGCCATCGTGACGTAGTTGGTGCCGTAGGCGGTGCTTGGGAACAGCAGCGTCGCGCTGGGCAGGAAGCTGAGTGCGCCGCCATAAGGCAAGATCGCGTATGCGCTGACGGGTGTGTCCGTGGTGACGTGGAAGGCCGCGCCGCGGCCACTCCCGACAACGGCGGCGTTCTGCGCGAGCGCCGGCGGTACCGGGCACTCCAGGGAAGACACGTTGTTCACACCGGGCTGGTGCGAGAGGAACAAGATCGCGACTTCGCCCGGGGGCAAGCCCGTGGCCGGGACGGGCTGGTATTGTACGTTCGGTACGTTGCCTTGGGGGATGCGAGCAAAACTGGTCACGTTGAAGTTCTGACCATTGCGCGTGACGTTGATCTGCACCGGGCGCGACCATGCGTTGGCTAGGAACACCGCGTAGCAAGGGCCGAGGGTGTTTTGCGAGTTAGCCCAGCCTTGCCCCGCGAATGGCGGATCCGGCGCGTAGAAGTCGCAACCCAGGTTTCCGCCCGCTTTGCCGGCGGCTTCACAGGCCCCGACGCATGCACCTTCGAAGCAGCCTTGGTCCGGTGGGCAGGTTTGTTTCACCACTCCGTTCTCGTCGACGACGGACTGCAGATCGGGCGTGCAGCCGATCTTGGGGCCTGTGCTGCCGTCAGGGTCGCCGCCGCCGGTGCCAATCACCGCGCCGGTGGCGCCGGTGCCGTTGGCGCCGCTACCGCCGGTTCCAACTCCCGCGCCGACCCCGCCTCCGCCAGCGACTCCGCTGCCCCCGCCCGTGCTGCTGCAGGCGAATGCGACGCCAGCGACGATGGCGGAAGTGATCAACCAGTACCGAGGGCCCAGGGAACGCGGCTGCATCTGCGCATTCTAGCTTGAGCGGCTTCGCTCGGCGGGTCCGGCCGTCCAAATGCTCGAAATGACGCCATTGTGTGGCGACTGAGCCTGCCGTCCAGCTGAGGTGAGGGTCGCCTTGCGTCTAATTCGCCACGGGGCAGACGTCGCCGATGCGTCTGCATACGGCGCGGCGATCCTCCCCGGCCCGCACTGCTTGCTCGATCCATGGGTGCACTCGCTGTTGCCAGCTCGGGTCGTTCCACAAATTCTTCTGCTCCAGCGGGTCCGTCGTCAGGTCGAATACCTGAGGCGTCGGTTGGTCATTCGAGACGATGACCTTGGTGCGCCCGCTGACCAAAAAGAACCCCTCGAGCGCCCACGCCCGAAAGGCGCATGTACTTTGCCCCGCGATCACGTCCGGGTCGGTTGTGGGTCCGAGCAGGCTGCGTCCGACGAGGTGGGGTGGGTTCAACAACGGTTCGTCTTGCAGTCCCAGCAGGTCGCGCACGGTGGGCAGGACGTCCAAGTTCTGCACGTTGCGCTCGTGCCAAGCGTCTAGCGCCTTGGCCCAGCCCGGATGCGCCGCCAGCACCGGCGGCGGAACGCGGATCCAAAACGGAACCCGCAGTGTCTGCTCGTAGTAGGCCCCCAGGCGGTCCGGCTTTCGCCGCGGCATCACGTTCTCGCCATGGTCCGATGTCGCAAGCACCACTGTGTTTTGGTCGAAGCCGTTTTGTTGCAACGCCTTCATGATGCGCGCGACCAGGTCGTCGATGTAACGCACGGCCATGCCGTAGCGTTCGGTGTCGCCGGGGGGGCCGCTGAAGGCAGGCGTGCCTGGCCCTGCCCAGCCTGGCAAGTGCGTGCCGTCGAAATGCACCACGCCGACGAACGGACCTTCCGTCTTGGCGAGCTTCTCCAAATGACGGACCGCCTCCTCCACCACTGCGCCATCGTCCGCCGCGGTACTCCCGCTGGGAACCGCCTCGGACAGCTCCGTGCCCGTGCGCACGTGGTCGACGTTGCCGTCGATGAAGTACTCGTCGAAATGACACCAGGAATAGGCTTCCGCGGCGAAAAGGAACGTACGCGCGCCCGTCGTCTTGGCGACGGACCAGATGGAGTGCGCGCGCCCATAGGCGTCCGACGGCCCACCCGGTTCCACGCCGGACAAGATGCTCGGCACGCTGGACTCGGTAGCCGTCGAATTGCTGCGCGCGTGGGGGAAGACGAAGAAGCCGTCTGCTCGGCGCTCCGGGAGGGAGGACTGGTAGGGCGAGACCTGCTTTGCTTTCAGGTTGGTGTTCGCGTAGTCCAATCCGTCGAACACCACATCGGCGCGTAGGGATTCGTGCACGATGACGAGGATGTTCGGCGGGATGGTTCCCGTTCGCTTCTCGAGTTTTGGACGAACCGGCGTCACCAAATGCCGCTTCGAGGTGCCGCGTGCCAGGGCGAACTGCACGATCGCGGCTGCGGCGTTGGCGTCGACGGGCAGCGGAGACTGAAAGCCGGGTGCGACCAAGACGAGTCCCGACAGCACCACGTAGCCGAGAGCCCGGAGTCCTCGAAGCAAGAACCCCGGGCGCGTGCGCGGCCTCTCAGACGGCGGCGGTGCCAGGAGCAGCCACGCGGCAGCGGCAGTGGCGGTCGCTGCAAGCGCGTCCTGCCACTTCAGACCCCAAGAGCCGAGCCGCACCAACCACTTCGGCTCGGACACCACGAAGTTCAGCACCTGCCAGCTCGGTGCTTGGTCGAAGTTCTGCAAGTAGGCAAAACTCAGCGAAAACAACAGTGCAGCCGTCAGCGCCGTTGCGATCCGAATCGCCTTGGCCAGTCTTGGCCGCGCAACGACGCGGCGCATCAGCACCGTGTACAGTGACCACGTGGCCAGCGACCAGGCGATGCCCAGGGCATACAAAAGTGCATCTTTGGCTTCCCAGCGCCGGGGGTTCTCGTAGCCCGCCGCGCCCAATCGAAACACGAAGTCGGTGCAGACGAGCCCGACGGCAAAGGTCAAGGCGCCATGCGCACGAAGCCTTTCCTTCAGCGCGTTGGCAAAGCCACGGCCGGGCCGCGAGTCCTTCGGCTCGGTGCTCGTCCTTTCGACTGCCGGAGTCACGTGGAACCTCCTTGCACCACGCGCTCGAGAATGTCGAGCATGCGCTGCTCCACGCGCGGCCACGCAAACTCTGCCTCGACGTAGCGGCGCCCTTGGGAACCTTGGCGGGAGCGCAGTTCTGGGTCTTCGAGCAATCCTGCCAGCGTCGTGCTGAAGGGCGAGGCGGCATCGTAGGCGTCGCCGCCTTCGCCACGCTGCGCGAGCCCCCGCGTCACGGCGCAGCCGCCGTTGACCAGCACGGACTTGCCGTGCGCCCAGGCTTCGAGCACCACGAGGGACAGACTCTCGAAGCGACTCGGTGCGACCACGAGCTCCGCGGCGTCGAATAGCGCGCGTTTTTCCGAGTCGCTAACGAAGCCGAGCACTTGGATGTCGTCGCGTTCGGGGATGCGCGCGCCGGCGCGTCGTCCTGCCAAGAGCAAGCGCAGCTCGGAGCCGCGGTAGGAGCGTCCGTCCAGGCCTTGGAAGCTCAGGCCCGCGTGCTCTTGCTTGAACTTCACGAACTCCGCGCACAAGTCGCCGGCGCCCTTGGCAGCGGACAGCCGACCGACGGACAGCAGATAGGGTGGGGCGCTCACCTCGGGTCGGGCGTTCGGCGCGGCTGGCCCGGGCAGGTCGATCCCGCAGCCGACGATGGCATCCGGCAAGCTGTCCACGTCGAAAAGCCGGCGGACGAACTCTCGCTCTTCGGGCGTGTTGTAGACCAGTGCGCGCGGCGTCGAAAAGACGCGGCGATAGATACGCTGCGTGATCTGCGGCTCGTCGTGCGCGGTTGGAAACAGAATAGCGCGTTGCTTCACGCGCTCCATACCGTAGACGGTTGGGTAGTAGAGATACGTAAAAAAGACGAAAGCCTCGTAGTCTCCGGCGACCTGCGAAAGCCGGTCGAGTAGGCTTGGCAGGTACGGACCTTGCGCTACTACCCAAGCCGGCTCCAGTCGACTGAGCCGGGGGCCGCGGGTGGTCAGCAAGCCCAGGGCGTCGTGCAGCGGCGGGAAACGACGGAACGGTACAGCGAATCGCTCCACGCGAACGCCATTCAGCTGTTCCACCCCAGGCGCGTAGTGGTTCGCCCAGCTGCGATAGTCGAATGCGCAGCTCGTAAATACGGTGACGGCGTCCACCTCGCTGCGGCGCGCCAGGTGCTCCGCCATCAAGCGACAGTGCAGTTCTGCGCCGCCGTTGACGTCTTTGCCGTAACGCTGAACCACGAAAGCGAGCCGCACGGCAGCAGGCCTACGCCCAGCGCCTCTCGGCGTCGATCCCGGGCTTCCACTGCCCGCGCAAGGATCCCGGTGCCCGCTCCAAGGGGATCCCCCTGGGCCAGCTGCCCCAAGGTAGTTCGCCACCCTAATGCCTGCCCCAGGGTAATTCTGCCCGCCGCGGTCGCGAAAACCCCGAGAAATTCCACAAGACACGTTTCTTATTGATAACGACTTTCAATTGCAATAAAGGTCCATGCCTCACGGAGACAACATCATGCGGCGACTACTAATCGGGCTTGTACTTTTGAGCGCGGCATCGAGCTGCGGAAACGACGAAACGGCAGCCGGAAGCGGCGGGGCTGGCGCGAGCGGCGGCAGCGGAGGCACGGGTTGCACCGGCGCCTACGCCTACGTCAGCCGCTACAGCGCGGACCAGAGCAGCGTGAGTCATAGCGGCCAGGCCTGGCGCCATGTGGCGATCCTGGATCTGACGTCCCGCATCGAGGGGCTCACGGATCGCATCGAAAAGAACGAGCTGCAGCCCGATGCCGGCAAGGTCGTTGCAGAGCTGGACTTCTTCCTGCGTTTCAACCCCGACAACGGGAATCAGCCCGTCGCGTTTCTGAGCGATCAGGCTCTGAAGCAAAAGACCTACGACGACATCTCCAAAGACAAGAACCTGATCGACAAGCTCGCCGGTAGCGATACCTCGACGGACCACAAGGTGTGGAACGACGGCACGGCCTTCGTAGGTGCACCGGGAGCCGCATCCCCCGCGGCGCTGGTCGACGCATGGTTCGCGGAGATCGAACAGAACGCCATCGACCACGCCAACGCACCCCGCAAAGGGCCCGATGATGTTGCGTTGCCGGTGCACGTGACCGCGGACGGCCGAGACTTGGCTGAGCTAGTGCAGAAGTTCGTCACGGGTGCCGTCGCGTTTTCGCAAGGCACCGACGACTACCTAGACGACGATGTTGCCGACAAGGGCCTGCTGTCGCCCAACACACGCGACGGCGACAGCCCCTACACCGTGCTGGAGCACGCTTGGGACGAAGGCTTCGGTTACTTTGGCGCCAGTCACGCCTACCCCAGCTACACCGACGAAGAACTGGCCGGAAAAGGCGGGCGTCCGGAGTATCTCGCGGGTTACCACGACACCAGTTGTGACGGCGCTTTGGACCTGGCGTCCGAAGTGAACTTCGGACACTCCGTCAACGCTGGCAAGCGCGACTTCGGAAGCGCCGAGAGCGCAAAGACGGATTTGACCAAAGACGCGTGGGAAGCCTTCGCAGAAGGACGCAGTGTGATCGCAGCCGCGAAGGGCGACGCGCTGACCGCGGACGAGCTAGGCAAGCTGAAGGAAGCACGTGACCGAGCAGTACTCGCTTGGGAAGAGAGCATTGCCGCAACGGTGGTGCACTACATCAACGACGTGCTCAAAGACATGGGCAAGATGGGTAGCGCCGACTATTCGTTCACCGGCCATGCCGGACATTGGAGCGAGCTGAAGGGCTTTGCGCTGGTGCTGCAGTTCAACCCGCGAAAGAAGATCAGCGACGCCGACTTCGCGAGCTTGCACGAAAAGGTCGGTATGGCGCCGGTGCTCGAAGCCGAGGGCAAGGCCGCGCTGGACGGCTACAAACAGAAACTGATCGAAGCGCGCGCGCTCTTGGCAGCCGCCTACGGCTTCGCCCCGGCCAACGTTGGGGATAGCGATGGCAAGAACGGATGGTAACGAGACGCTGGCTTGGAAACTTGGGCGCTGCTGTCGCCCTCGGCGCCATCGCTCTTGCGATGGCGTCGTCGTCTGCATGTGGTGAAGAAGGCGGCGGCGAAAAGCAGGGCGGCATCGAGCCAGCCCGCACGCGCGTGCTGGAAAGTTCCGCGCAGTGTGCGCTGGAAACGAGTCGCGACTTCCTGACCAAGGCCGACGCGCTCGTGAGCGCGGCCGCCGCCCTTGAGGCGGCACCAACGGACGCCGCCAAACTGAGCGCAGCGCAAACGGCTTGGCAGGACGCCATGAGCCAGTGGCAACGCGCGGAAATGATGCAGTTTGGGCCGGCCGCGTCGAGTACCGCTGCCGTCGGCGGGCAAGACTTGCGCGACGAGATCTACTCCTGGCCCTTGGTCAGCACCTGCCGCGTGGATCAGAAGATCGTCGAGCAAGTTTGGCAAGGCCCGCTCGCGACGGAAGCTGTCAATGCCCGGGGCCTGGATTCCATCGAGTACCTGCTGTTCCACGCCGGCCCGGAAAACGACTGCGCAGCAACGAACCTGATCAACACGGACGGTTCTTGGCAGGCGATCACCGACTTGGAGTCCCGCCGCGCCGCTTACGCGCATGCGGCCGCGAAGGACGTGCAAGCGCGGGCCCAAACGCTCACCAGTTCCTGGGAACCGGCAGAGGGCGACTTCGTTGCCAAACTGGCAGATGCCGGCAAGAGCGGGCCATACCCGTCGCAGAAGGAAGCGCTCAACGCGGTCAGCGACGCGCTGTTTTACGTGGAGCTGGTGGTGAAGGACGCAAAGCTCGCCAAGCCCCTGGGCATGACGCCAGAGTGCGTGGCGGCCAGCTGCCCAGAAACCCTCGAACACCAAACAGCGAAGCGAGCCAAACGCAGCATTGCGGACAACATGGCTGGCTTCGCACTCTTGTATCGCGGTTGCGGTCCTGGCGCGACGGGCTTCGACGGGCTGTTGCGTGACAAGGGCGGGGCTGCCGTGGCCGACAAGATCGACGCGGCACTCCTGGACGTGGACGCCAAAATCCTTGCCATTGAAGAGGACGACCTCGCCGAAGCGCTGGCCCAAGATCAACCGAGCGTGCTGGCGCTCTACGAAGCAGTGAAGCGTTTGACCGACGTGCTCAAGACCGAGTTCGTGATGGTTTTGGACGTGGAAATTCCGCAGACCGTCGGTGGCGACAATGATTAGCCCGGCACTCGCTTGCGGCGCGTCGCGGATCTTCTAGGTGGTCGACGTGGAGCTGTTCGAGACCATCCTGCACGCAGGCATCGAGCCCGTGGCGCGACTCTTCAGCGTGAATGCACGGGTTTTCGGTCCGTACCTACTCGGCGCTGGGCTGTTGGCGACGCTGGTGTGGGCGTTCAAGCTGCGCGGCAAGGTCTCTCTCTTTCGCTTCCTATTCCCGCGAGAGATCTGGCTCCATCGTTCTTCGTTGCTTGACCTTCAGCTGATTGTCGCCAAGGCCCTGGCCTTTGCGCTTCTGCTGTGGCCCCTTGCGGTTTCGGCCTCAGTGCTGGCGGTGAAGCTCGCGCTGCTTCTGACCCGAGGGTTTGGAGGTTGGCCGGCAGCGAACGCGTCGCCGGCACTTGCGCTGGTCGTGTTCACGATCGCCGGCTTCTTTGCGGAGGACTTCGCTCGCTACGTCGTGCACCGCCTTGCTCATCGGGTCCCGGTATTATGGGAGCTGCACAAGGTCCACCACTCCGCCGAGGTCCTGACTCCGTTGACGGTGTATCGGACGCATCCGCTGGAGAGCGTGCTCATGCGCGCTGGAGCGGCCACGGGGATTGGCGCCGCCGCGGGAGTGTGCGCCTGGGCCTTTGCCGGCAGGATCACGGCTTGGGAAATCGTCGGCGTGCACGGGCTTTCTTTCGCCTGGAATATGCTGGGTTCGAATCTGCGGCACTCCCACGTGTGGCTCTCCTTCGGTCGCGTGGCGGAGCACGTCTTGATCAGCCCCGCGCAACACCAGATCCACCATAGCGATGACGCACGGCACCACGATCGCAACTTCGGATCGACCTTTGCGCTCTGGGATTGGATAGGCGGCTCGTTGTACGTGACGCGCGGCCGCGAAAAGATCCGCTTCGGACTGCCGCCAGACCAGGCAAACCATCACCAAAGCGTTGGCTCGGCGCTTTTGGCACCCATGGCTGCGGCGCTGCGGCTTGTGCAACGCGGGCGCAGAACACGCGCTGTCGGCGCTGCCCGTGCGCGCGCGCTCGGCGCCTCCGCTTTGGCTCTGGGTCTGGTTTCTGCGAACGACGCGGTTGCACAGGGTGAGGGCGAAGTGATCGAAGTGGTAGCGACGGCGGAGCCCGAGGCGACGCCAGAGGCCGCTCCGGCGGCTGCCCCCGCAGCACCAACCGCAAAAAAGGCGCCCCCCGCCGCGACCGTTCCAGCTGGGAGGCGCAGTCCAGTCGCGCCAGCCATGGGGAACGCGGCGGCTGCTGCTGCAGAGGCCGAAGCCGACGACGCCATGGACGTGGTCGTCATGGGGTCCCGCGCAGCGCGAGCGTCGGGCAGCGTGCAAGTGATGAACGAAAAGAAACTGGGGCGCTTCGAGCACGACGACCCGCACCAGATCTTGCTTGCAGCACCCGGCGTGTACTTGCGCACGGAAGACGGTTTTGGACTGCGCCCGAACATCGGGATCCGCGGCGCGTCGTCGGACCGCAGCAAGAAGGTCACGTTGCTCGAGGACGGGATCCTGTTCGCGCCCGCGCCCTATTCCGCTCCGGCCGCCTACTACTTTCCGCTGATGACGCGCATGGCTTCGGTGCGCGTGATCAAGGGGCCATCATCGATTCCCTATGGACCGCAATCCATCGGTGGCGCGGTAGATCTGCGCACCCGCTACATACCCACCCCCGGCGCGGGCATGGTGGACGTCGGGCTTGGCAGCTACGGCTACGGCAAGCTGCATGCGTGGTACGGAACCAGTGACGAGCGCTCGGGGCTGTTGGTGGAAGGCGTGCACCTGCGCAGTGACGGCTTCAAGGAGCTGGATGGCGGTGGCGACACCGGCTTCGATCGCAACGAGTGGATGCTCAAAGGGCGGTACTTGCTCGACCCGGAGGCGAAGATCCCGCAAGAGCTGAGGGTAAAGCTTGGTTACTCCGACGAGACTTCCAACGAAACCTATACTGGCCTGACCGACGCCGACTTCCGCAAGAACCCCTTGCGGCGCTATCGCATCACCGCCGGAGATCAAATGCAGTGGCGGCGCACGCAGGTGGAGCTTCGCCACATCGCCACTTTCTCGCCGGAAGTAGAGCTGGAGACCGTGGCCTACCGCAATGACCTGGACCGCGTCTGGTCCCGGGCGCACGGATTCGTCGGTGCGGAGTTCGCGGACGTGCTCGCGAGTCCGACAGGCGCGCGGCGCGTCTACTACGATGTCATGACCGGCGCCCAGGACTCCGCGACCGCGGACGAAAACGTGCTGGCGGGCCCCAACGGGCGTCGCTTCGTTTCTCAGGGGATCCAAAGCACCGCGCGGGTGCGTGGCACCACGGGGCGCGTGTACCACAGCGCCGAGTACGGCGTGCGCTTCCACCAGGACCGCACGGAGCGGCTTCAGACGCGCGACACGTTTCGCATGGAGTCCGGTCGGCTGCGCTTCCAGCCCGTGCCGAAGACCGCAGCAACGGACAACGAAGCGTCGACGCAGGCGGTTGCGTTTCATGCCACGAACGCCATGACTTTCGCACGCTTTACGGCGACCCCAGGCGTGCGCGTGGAGCTGATCCGTTGGCAGTACGAAGACGCGCTCACGAATACCAAGCAGGCGGACGGCTACGACGTCGTGCTGCCGGGGTTGGGTCTGTACCAGGGTATCAACGACGACATCGGTGTGCTGGCCGGGGTGTATCGCGGGTTTTCTCCGGCGGCGCCGGGCCCCGTGCGCAGCAAGCCCGAAACCGCGTGGAACTATGAAGCGGGGATGCGCTACGCGCACCGCCAGACGCGACTTGAGGCCATTGGGTTCTTCAACGACTACGAGAACCTCACGGATGTCTGCACCACTTCCAACGGCTGTCTGGACGTGAACCTAGACCGACAATTCGATGCCGGCACCGTTCATGTGTACGGCGTGGAGCTCTTCGGAGATCACACGTTCAAAGCCGACGGCTTCGACGTGCCCGCCAGCCTCGCGTACACCTACACGCGTTCGCGCTTCACTACGGGATTCCAAAGCGAAGACCCGCTATGGGGTGATGTGGAAGAGGGGGACGAGTTGCCCTACGTGCCGCGGCATCAGGGCCAGGCCAGCGTTGGCGTCGAGACTTCGAAGTGGGGCCTCGTGACCAGCGGCACATTCATCGATCGCATGCGTGAAACCGCCGGCACGGGCGAGCCCGCGGACGAGGAAGCAACCGATCGTCAATTCTTGTGGGACGTGGGCGGTCACTTCGTGCCTTGGAAGAAGGCCCGGGTGTATCTAAATGTGAAGAACGTGACGAACGAGATGTACCTGGTCTCCCGCCGTCCGGCGGGCGCCCGCCCGAACGCGCCACGCAGCATCCAGCTCGGATTCAAGCAGGAATTCTAGGTGCAGCTCCGTCTGGGCTTTGGCCCAGCGAAGCCCGCTAAAGGTATCTGCCTACGCGCCGTTGTACCGGGCATGGCTTTCCCGCCGCCGTTGCCCCAATCCGCTCGCCTCGCGGAGTCCGTGCTTGAGTCACTTTGGTACGGAGAGCAAGACTCCGGAGCTTCCGAGTTTGATGCGTCCCGCTCGCTTGCCGGCGCGCTTGGTCGAGCTGGAGCCCTCAAGCCCCTTCCGGGCTCTACCGCAGAGGTGCTCCGCCTGCTGTCGGACCCGGAGTGTTCTGCGACGCGGCTGGTGCGGGCTTTGGACCGAGACACAGCCACGTCGGCGCGACTGCTTCAGGTGGCCAACTCCGCCTTCTTTCGCCCGGTGAGCCCATGCATGAGCACCGCCGAAGCATTGGTGCGGCTGGGCAATCGCACCGTAGGCGAGGTGGTGCTTGGCATTGCGGCCCTGGGAATGTTCGAGGACGCGGATGGTGTGGCGCGGGCGATCGTCGACCATTGCATCGGTGTGGGCGCGATCGCGCGTACTCTGGCAACGGAGTGGTCGATGCAAAACACCGACGGTGTTTTCGTCGCGGGAATGCTTAGCGATCTCGGCAAGCTGTTTGCGTACCAGGCTAAGGAAATCGACTACTCCCACCTCGATCCAGGGGCCCTGGAGCAGGCCGACAAGGTGCACGCGTTTGAGCGCCTCTGGGTGGGTTGGGACCATGCGGTGCTGGGCGGACACATCCTGGCCGCGTGGAAACTGCCGGTGGCCGTTTGCCAAGCGGTTGCGTGGCACCACCAGCCCGGGCGGGCGTACGCCGAAGGTGGCACGGTCGCGTTGACGGTGGCCTTGCTGCGAATCGCGGATGCCTGCGAATACCAGATGCGAAGACGGCCCGAAGTCGATGACGCATTCATCGACGTACTCGCCCGCGGGGGCGAAGCGGACTACACCAACATGTCCAGGGACGTCCTGTACGCCGCGTGGCCGAAGCTCGTGAATGCACGCAAAGACATGATCGCACTAATGCGCTGAGTTGGCCTCGTGGCGCAGGACCGTGATGCGGCCCTCGTTCGGTCCGTCCCAGGTTTCGTTTTCGGAGTGGTCCGCGTGTGGTCCGTCGTGCTGCGCGGGCAAGCTGCATAGAAGCTCCGCGCGTCGCTCGGCAAGATTGGTTGCTGTTCCGGCAATTTCTCGGGTGACGATCAACAAGGCTTTGGCGCCGCACTGCATCTTGCGCGCATGGTAGCCGGGGCTTGCCTTTCGTCAATCGCGCGGACGCACGGATTGCGAAGCCACGGCGAATCGCGCGCAGTCAATGCGTGGACGCGGGGCAGAGTGACGCCCGTGCAACTCCGGACCGGCCGGCGAACCGACCCGCATGCGGAATTTTTGGGATCACGCGCCGCTTCGGCACGCGGGTTGCTGGCGTGGGCTACCGTTGTTGGCAGAATCTGACGATCCCCGCACTTCTCCTCCCGCTGGTCCTACAGTGCATACGACCGCTCCATACGGAACCGAAGTGCCAATTCTCACGGCCGGTTCGGTGCTGTCGAATACCTACCGCGTGATCCGCCCACTGGCGGCCGGGGCCATGGGCGCAGTGTACGAAGCGGAACACCTGCGTCTTGGCCGGCGCGTCGCGATCAAGGTGCTGCGCGACGAGTTCCGTCGGCATCCGGATGCCCTGGTGCGCTTCCGGCGCGAGGCCGAAACCGTCGGGCGCTTGCAGAACCCGCACATCGTGCAGGTCTTCGACGTGCATGAAACCGACCAGGGTGATCCCTATTTCGTCATGGAGTTTCTGCAAGGTGAGTCTCTCGCAGAACACCTGCACCGCCGCAAGCGAGTCTCCATGGCGGACGCCCTCAAGTTCGCGTCTCAGATCGCGTCGGCGCTGGCATCGGCGCACGAACAGGGCGTTGTGCACCGTGACCTCAAGCCCGACAACATCTTTCTGGTGACCGTTCCGGACCAGCCACCGTTCGTAAAGATCCTGGACTTCGGTATCGCCACCGCGCAGAACGGTGGCGTCCGAGTCACCAACGAAAATACCGCTCTGGGCACCGCGGAGTACATGGCGCCGGAACAGGCGCTGGGCAAGCGGGATATCGATCACCGGGCGGACCAGTTCGCGCTCGCGGTGGTCGTCTACGAGATGGCGTCCGGCAATCCGCCGTTTTGCGGCGACGACCCCATGGCGGTGCTGTACCAAATCGTTCACGAAGAGTGTCCCAAGTTGCACACGGCTGCTCCTTGGGTTCCCGTGGTCTTCGACGACGTTCTGGGGCGCGCGTTGTCTAAGAAACCGGAAGAGCGCTACGCCAGTATCTCGCAGTTTGCCTGGGCTCTCGAAAACGCGGCGCGCAACGTGGGCGTGGCCGAGACCATGGATGCCATCCCGAAGCCGAAGAAGCGCGATGCCGACCGGGGGCGCTACCGCAAGACCACGCCGCCTGGATTCGAGCGCTATACGCCGCCGCCGAGCGAACCGCGCACGGACGCGCCGCTGTCAGCAGATGAAGAGCACGCGCGCTACCGCAAGCGGGCTGCCCGGTTGTTCGAGGACGCTAACAAGGCACTCAAAGAGAAGCGGTTGAATGACGCGGTCTACGCTGCTGAACGTCTCTTCGACCTGGCCATGCACCACCGAGACGTCGAGACCTACGAAATGATGGCGCGCATGGTTCCCACGCTAGACAGGATCTTCGAAGCGCGGGTCGGCACGATGAGCACTCGCCTTGTTTCGACGGACATCGACCCGAAGCGTCTCAACCTCACACCACGCGCGGCCAGCCTGCTCGAGCACGTGGATGGCGGCGCGACGGTCGGCGACGTCCTATCGAGTTGTGGCATCCCACGTCGAGACGCCGTTCGCATGCTGGCAGGCCTGATCCGACGTGGCGCCTTGCGCATCGACGCCTAGGGCAGCCACGTCCGAGGGGCCTACGCCAACTCGATCAGGCCGGCTGCGCCCATGCCGCCGCCGATGCACATGCTCACCACGCCGCGCTTGCCGCCGCGTCGCGACAGCTCGCGAATGATCGTCGCGACCAGCTTGGCACCGGTGCAACCCAGCGGGTGCCCCAAGGCGATGGCGCCGCCGTTCGGGTTGAGCTTCTCGTCGGGGATGCCGAGCTCACGCTGGACGTAGACGCACTGCGAGGCGAAGGCTTCGTTGATTTCGAAAACGTCGATGTCTTTCACAGACAAGCCCGTCTTTTCAAAGAGCTTGCGGATCGCCGGCGCCGGGCCAATGCCCATGATCGCCGGATCCACTCCCACGGTCGTGAACTGGCGGAACCAGGCTTTGGGTTTGACGCCAAGCTTCTCGGCCGTGGCCTTGGTCGTGAGGATCGCGGCGGCGGCACCGTCGGAGAGGGGCGACGCGTTGCCTGGCGTCACAGAGCCGTCGGTGGCAAAGCTGGGACGCAGGCCCGCGAGCCCTTCCAAGGTAGTGTCTTCCCGGATCAATTCGTCCGTTTTGAACTCGAACTCTTTGCGTGTGCCCTTGTCGAAACCGATGCCGCGCACGGCGACGATTTCGTCGTCGAAGTTTCCTGCTTTGCGGGCTGCGGCAGCCTTTTGCTGACTCTTTAGTGCGAAGGCGTCCTGCTCTTCGCGGCTGATTTCGAACTTCTTGGCCACGTTCTCGGCTGTCGTGCCCATGGGCGTGTACACGCTGGCGAAGCGCTCCATGGCTTCGGGGCTGGCGCTGATCTTGTAGCCCGTCATCGGCACCATGCTCATGCTTTCGACGCCGCCAGCGATCACAATGTCGTGGTTGCCCAAGGCAAGCGCGCCGGCGCCAAGCGCCATGGCCTGCAAGCCGCTGGAGCAAAAGCGATTGATGGTCATGGCGCTGACTTGTTCTGGTAGGCCGCCCAAGAAGCCAGCCACACGGGCGATGTTCAGACCTTGTTCACCCTCGGGCATCGCACAGCCCAGCACCAGATCGTCCACCATCTCCGGCTTCACTTGTGGCACCCGCGCTAGCAGCGCACGGATCACGTCACCGGCGAGTTCATCCGGGCGTTTGAGCACCAGCGAACCCTTATGGGCACGGCCGACAGCGGAACGAACAGACTCCAAGATTGCGATGTCAGTCATGAAGGAGGGTGTAGCGGCGCAAGCAGCGCGCGTCGAGGGGCGGTGCGGATTTGCGAATTCTACGGGAAATGGCGAAATGGGGTGACGTTAACCGCGCGGGCGTCGGCCGGGTTCGAATCCAGCGTGCAGGCCCATGAGGACGTCGACATTGCCATGCTCTTGCGCGCGGCACGCAAGGGCATAGAGTTGTTCGATGATCTCTCGCGCGCCCCAGCGATTCTCCTTCGCCGACTATGTCGAACTCGAAGAGCGCGCGACTGTTCGTCACGAATTCCTAGACGGTTGGGTCTGGGCGATGGCCGGCGGAAGTCCAACGCATGCCCGTATTGCAGCCAACGTAACGACACTTCTAAACGGCATGCTGCGGGACCGACCATGCGCGGTGTTTAGCTCCGACCTTCGAATTCGATCGTCTGAAACCGGGCTGACCACCTACGCGGATGTCACCGTGGTGTGCGGCGAACTTGAGCTAGATAGCGAGGACCAGTCCGGTCACACTGCCCTCAACCCAAGCCTGGTTGTCGAGGTTCTAAGCCCCAGTACCGAGGACTACGACCGTGGCGAGAAACTCGGACACTATCGAACCATCGCGTCGATGCGATGCGTCGTCTTGGTCTCTACCGACACATATCAGGTCGATGTGTGGTCGCGCGACGAAGCGGGATGGTCTTCCAAGAGTTTTTGCGAAGGCGCCGCCGACCTGGCGAGCATGGGATCTCAGCTGGAGCTGGCTGAAGTTTATCGCGACCCGCTTCAACACCCATAGGCCCGGCACCTCACTGCGGTTTACCGCTCTTCGCCAGTGCGAAGAGTCGCTAGCCCGCGCCCTTGCCCGACGCCCGGCTGAGCACCACGGCGGCCCAGGCTGCCGCGACCAGCTGGCCCAAGCCGACGGCGAGGACCGCACCGACGGCGCCGTGGGAGGGCGTGGCAACCAAAGCGCCCAGGGCAGCAACGGCGAGACCAGCGCACAAGCCGGCGAGGGCTTCGCGCACATTTTCGGCCACAGCAAGGGGGACCAGCGCCACCATGAGAAACAGCGCCGGCGCGCTCAGCAAGGCGGCGAGTGCGGTTGGCTGCAGCGGGCTCAACTCCAGCGCGTATGCGCGGCTCAGCGCGGGCAACAGCAGCCAGGCGATAGGCGCGGCGATCAGCCACAGGGCCAACGCGGCGAAGGCGAGCAGGCGCGGGCGTATGCGCGGCTGGCCCACGCTGGCTCCGCCAATCGCAAGCAGGCTCACGAACAGCGGGACGAACGCCGCGTTGCGCGGCAGCACGGTTGCGGCGTTGAGCATGCCCGTGCCGGCGGCGCCCAGGGAGAACTGCACTGCAAAGAGATCCAATGTCGACAGCGCGAACAGCAGCGCGTCCACAGCGAAGTATCCCCGTGAGGCCGCGACGGCACCGCGTACTTCTTTCCAGCTGGGGGTACGGGGCATCAGCGCGGGCTCCTTGCGTACCGCGTGCAAGACGGCCGCGCAGAACACCAACATAGAGGCTGCGCAGGCGAGCCCTAACTCCTGCAGCGACCCAGCCATCAAGGTCCCGATCGCCAGCACGCCTGCGCCAAGAAGTCCGGCGACAATCTCGCGCTGTGGTCGGGCCAGGCCGCGACCATGCGCAAAGGAAAGACCCGCCCAGCTTTGCCCTAGCGCGGGCAACAGCCACAAGGTGGCAACAAAGGATAGGGCTACCACGCCGCCGAGCGGGGAAATCGTCAGCGCCACCACGACGAAAGCTGCCGTTGTCGCCATTAGGTACATGCCGTGGCGCGCGCCGAGCTGCGCTGGGTCTGCGCGTTCTGCGGCGCGGTACAGCGTCAGGGTGGAAAGCCCCAAGCCCGCCAGGGGCAGCACCACGCCAAGGGTCGTATGGCTGACGCTGAATACGCCCAGGGCTTCGGCTCCTCCGAAACGCGCGATCATCACGCCCACGAAAAACAGCGCGGTCTTGAAAGCGACCAGGCTCGCAAACAGCCAGAACGCTTGGCGCCCGACTCGCAGCAGGTCGCGCGCGATCACGGGAGTAATCGCTTCAAGCGCTGCTTCAAGCGAAAGTAGGCGCGGTAGGGCGGGGAGGCTTGATTCAACCACACGTCCGTCATGCGCTCGGTGACGAAGTCCCAGGCGTTTTGCGCCGGGAACAGCCGCGGGTTTTCCTTATCCAAGGCTTCCGGCGGGCAGTCGAGCAGGGCGCTGGGGCGCGCGCTCACGAAGTACACGATGGCGTAGCGGGACTCCGCGCTGGAAGGGCCATCAGGGTTGGCCACGCGATGCAGCGACGAAGCGATCTTGCGGTTGGTGAGCCGCTCCGTCATGTCGGCGACGGTGACGACCACCGCGTCTTCGAAACCGCCCAGGCGCTGCCAGGATCGCGTTCGCGAGTAGATCTCGAGGCCCTCGGAGGTGGCGGCGGGAGTGAATCCGAGGATGCCGGCGCCGGTGTGTTCCACGGCGCGCTCGAGCCCACTGCTGCTATCTGCTGGTAGCGGCGGATAGTGGATCAGTCGCAGTAAATGCGGTCCGTCCCTCGCCGTGTCCGCGAGCCAGGTTTCCGGCAACGCGGCGCTGAGCGAAAGCATGCGCAGTGTTCCGTCGACCATGCTTTCGAAGCTCGCGTGCAGTGCTCCAAGCACGCTTGGCCACTCCCGTGGCGTGCGTGGCTGCGGGTTCACCGGGTAGGCCTCGGGGCGCGCCAGTCGCTCGGGGTGGTTCGGTGCGCGCTCAGCCACGGAGTGCCACAGCTCCTTGAAGTCCGGGCGACTACCGCGCAGCGCCTGCTCGACCCCGAAAGGGATGTATCCTACGAAGCCGCTCCCCTTGTGCAGCGCGCGCTTCTCGGATTCCGGCAGCGCGAAGAAGTCCCGGGCAGCGCGGTAGCCCGCCTCCAGGGAGTCCCTACTCAAGCCGTGGTCCACCAGCGCGAAGAAGTCGTGGTCCTGTAGAGAACGGCGCATGCGGTCGACCTGCTCTGCGCGGTCCGCCGCGCCGCCCTCTACAAAGGCCGCCAGGCTGACCAGTGGCATGTCGTCGGCTGTGAGCTGCCGTGGCTTTTCTGAAGCGCTCATAAGCGAAAGTGCACGACGCGACGCGCCGGGACGGAGTCGTGTGCGCCCTGCCATTGCCCAGCGGCTGCAAGCCGCAAGATCTTGCTCAGCATGAGCGTGATAGCGTCGGCAGCGACGGAACGCTCGTCGCTGCGACCACGCCGCTGGTGCCACTTCTCGATCTGTTCGAGCAACAGGCGATCCTGCTCGAGCACTGCATTCTTCCTACGCCAGCGAATGCGACGACCAAGCTGCAGGTATTTGGTCGTCAGCCACTCCACGCGCGTGCGATCTGCAGTCTCGGGCACGTAGAAGAAGTGTCCATGGTGGCGCTGCCATGGCAGAGAAAACGACAAGCTGGCGTGGTTGGGTAGCTCGAAACGAGCCAGACCCAGTGGGCGGTCCGGAACGGGATCGTCGGCGCCCGCCGTGGGAGGAGCGAAGGCGATCAGCCCTGAAGGTGTGGCGCGGAGCTCGTGGCTGGACTGCGTCGCGCCACCGAGCGCGCGCCGGAAGAAGTGCGGGTGTGTGTAGCGGTGCAGAAACGCGGTGTGCACGGGGTCGAAGAAGTTCTCGATAGCCGTGAGCGCGCTACACTCGATGACGGTGGTGCCTTGATTCCAACGCAAGTCCTCGAACTGCGGGATATCCGGGATCCGGCTGACATCAGCGGGACCATCCCCCATCCAGACCCAGATGTAGGGCGCGCGCTCGATTGCCGTGCGTGTCGGTACGCGTATGCCGCTTGGCATGGGGCTTCCCGCACCGAGGGAAGGGATGTCGACGCAGTGCCCGGCCGGATCGAAGCGCCAGCCATGGTACGCACACTGCAGCGTGTGCCCTTGCAGCGAGCCTCGCGACAGCGGCGCTTGGCGATGGGGGCAGCGATCTTCCAACACGACGGGCGTGCCACTTGTGCCGCGGAACACCACGAGTTGCTCGTCGAGGATCCGCACGCCGCGTGGCGCGCCGCGAAGCTTCGAGGAAGCACAAGCAATGTACCAGTGGTTCTTGGGCAGCACTGGCGCTGTGTCGTTGGATTCCGCCATGGCCTGACCAGGCTGATTTTGGTAGCCTAATTCGCCCTGAGGCGATCGGGCAAGGCCAGCGGCTCATGGACCCGTATCTCTCTCTGCTCACTCGTAAGTATCCGAC
Organism: uncultured Myxococcales bacterium; assembly: GCA_937872925.1. Classification (GTDB taxonomy): domain Bacteria; phylum Myxococcota_A; class Polyangia; order Polyangiales; family Polyangiaceae; genus JACKEA01. The sequence continues at coordinate 27,749 of CALMUT010000324.1, forward strand.
GATCAAGCCGCCGCCGCGTCGCGATCTGGAGCAATACGCCATCGATGTCAGCGGTGTGTACAACCGCTCGCGTTACATCGCGAGTCTGGTTCGCGGCGCGGGCCTGGTGATCGGCGATGACGACTTGGTCACGCTCTTCCTGGCGGGAGATGGTTTTTCCCTGACGCTGCTGGAGAAAGACGAGCGCGTCCTGGACGTCATCCGCGGGAACCTGCCGGACGCCGCCGCCGTGGAGTTGCTGCCCACGGATTTGCACAGCGTGTACCAAGGAACGTGGCCGAAGCTCGATCGCAGCTACGACTTCTTCGTCACCTCGCCGCCGTACACACCCGAGGGATTGAAGATCTTCAGCGCAGTGGGGATCCAGAACCTGAAGGTGGGCGGGCTCGGCTTCATCGCCAGCCCGTACGACGCAGACGAGAAGGCCGACGCGGTCAGCCACGAACTGATGCGCTTCGTCTTGGAAAATGGCTGCATCCTGGAACGGGTCACCCCGGCCATGACCTTCGAAGAAGGCCTCGGGGCGTATCAGATCGTGGTGCGCAAGCTGCGAGACACCGCTGCGATCAACTGGCTCCGGCCGCTCGAGGGAAAGATGTACGAGTGGGAGGCGTTCGGACAGCAGGACGCCTACAAGCACCAGTCGGTTTGAGGGCCCGTGCGCGCACAAGGCATTGGTCCGGACCCGCACCGCCGCGCCGCACTTTCGGTGGCGCGTGCGTACCTACGCGGCGGCACGCATGTGCTGCCGAACGTCTTGGGCGCGCAATGGCTGCCGCGCCGCGCGCTGGAGCGCTTGGCGCTGCGTCGCTTTACCGCTGTCGTGCGTCACGCCGCCCGCTCTGTCCCGTACTATCGCGAGGCTCTTGCTGCCGTGCGCAACGAAGCGTTTCGCGAGCGCGCAGATCTAGCGCGCGTCCCCATGCTGGAAAAGTCCGTACTGCGCGACCGGCAGCGGGAACTACTTGCTGACGACGCGCTGCCGGCGGCCAAACTTGCAACGCGCAGTTCCAGCGGGTCTTCGGGAGTACCGGTGCGCGTGGTCTTCGACCCGCTGCTCGATTTGCCGCGCCGCATGCAAGAGCTGCGGCTACTCACGGCGCATGGATTTCAGCTTTGGCATCGACAGCTGATCTTCGATCACCCCGGGCACCTGACGGACGCGCCGTTCTTGATCCAGCGCTTGGGCCTGTGGCGACGCAAGCCTTACCCGTGGCAGCTCGACATCGAAGCTGGAGTTGCGCTGATCGAAGCCGAGCAGCCCGAGGTACTGCACGGCGTGCTGTCCAGCCTGCGGCTGTTGGCGCTGGCGGTTCAGGCGCGCGGCGGGCTCTCCTACCGTCCCCGCCTGTGTGTCTCCAAAGGAGAACTGCTCGACGTGGCGACCCGGGCGCTGATCGAAGGCGCTCTCGGTGCACCCCTCGTAGACTATTACGCAGCCGAGGAGGTCGGTATCATTGCTTGGCAGAGTCCGACCGACGATGGCTACCTGATCGACGAAGACATGGTGCTGCTCGAAGTCGTCGATGCCGCGGGCCGTCCGCTGCCCGCCGGTCAGACGGGGGAAATCGTCGTCACCAATCTGTACCAGCGCTCGATGCCGATCATTCGCTATCGGACCGGTGACCTTGGGGTGATCTCGCCGCACCCGTCGAGATCCGGGCGCGGGCTTCGGCTGCTCTCGAAGCTCTTCGGCCGGCGCGTGGACTGCATCGTGACGGCTACTGGAGAAGTCCACCACCCATTCGCTTTGCTCGGCGTCGTCGAGGACCGAGCCGAGCTCTCCGCCTACCGCATCGTCCAGCGTTCCCTCGATACGATCGTCGTTCACCTTGCCTTTCGGCCAGTGATCGACGCGGCCGTCCAGCGCACGGTGCAGACGGAAATCGCGGCGGCCATGCGCAGTCGCCTGGGGCAGGATATGCAAGTGCGGTTCGAAGGCATGGAGCCAACGCAGTTGAGCGTGGGCGACAAGTTCGCCCTGGTCGTTGGGTTGCCCGACGCCGCGTTGCCGGATCTGCTGCGGCGCAAGCTGAAGGTGCGCCTGTAGGCGACGGGATCGCACATGCGCTTGCCAAGTCGGCTGTACTGGGAAACGCGCTACGTCCTGGCCCCGCGCTGGGACGTGCCCATGCCGGAGGCCTTGCGCGCTGTTCTGGCTGAGGAAAGCGCGCGCTGCAGCGGTGGTTCCGCGCTGGATCTCGGCTGTGGTGCGGGGCAGGTCGCGCTGTACCTGGCACGGCGCGGCTTGCGCGTGACGGCCGTCGACGTGTCGAGCCTGGCGCTCTTGCGCGCTCGAGTCCGTGCGCGTCGCGCAGGCGTCCGCGTGCGCCTCGCGCGGGTGGACGCCCTCGAGCGCCCGCTGTCCGCGCCGGGGCCGCACGCGCTCGTGGTGGACGTGGGGCTATTCCATGGGCTGGCGCCCGGGCAGCGCGCCACCTACGCCGGCCACATGCTGCAGTGGCTCGGCCGCGAGTCCACTCTGGTGCTGATGGGATTGCGGCCCGGTGCCGACCGCCGGGTCGCGGGGATCCGCGACGGCGATCTCGATCGCTTCCTGCCCGAACTGCGGGTGCACTCGAGCACGGAAGTCTCGGGCATGGGCTTGCCCACGGTGCTCTACGTACTGCGCCGTGACTAGGCCAAAATCTTCTGCAGTGCCGTGCGCAGCTCAGCGAGAGATGTGGCGCGCCGGGCGTCGGGCAGATCCGTCCACGCGCCTTCCAACATCATGCCGAGGTTTGCTCGCAGCTGACTTGGCTTGCTGCGAAATCCGATGACGAGCTTGCGTTGTGCGCGCGCGCGGCCCAGCTCCAACGCAACGCCGGTGCCGGCGCCGTCAAAGACGGTGATGACCAACTCGGCAGCATCTACAGCCTGTTCGTTCTGCTGCAGGATCTGCACGCTGCTCGCGTGCTCGGGAATGTCGTGCTGCGGCACGAACGCTTGCATCCCGAGCTGTGCGCAGACCTCGGCGATGCGATCGTTGAGTCGCTGGTGCTTCTGCGTCGAGACGCGCGAGCTCAAGAAGACACGCATGACGATCAGCATGGCCTGGAGGCCGCCGGCGGATGAAGTCTTTTGTCCTGCCAAGACGACCACGGGCCAGTTCAGCGTCGTTTTTCGACTCCGCATGGGCCACGTCGATTCAGCTAGTATTCTCCCGCCGAGCTGCAGGCTTGGCGCTTCATGACGGCCGCAGAAAACGAGCGAAAGGAAGCGGAGTCGGTCCGGGATCCACGCTTCCGCGTAGATGCGGCGAACGTCTTCCTTTGGGCAGCGATTGCCTTCAGCGTGCTGCAGGCGGTCGCCGCAACCTACGTCGGCATGCGCACTTGGGACTTCCGCGCCCTGGACGCAAACCTGATCGACCACTCCTGGCAGATCGAACTGCCGTGGCGCGCCGCGCGCGGGGAATGGAGCGGGCGCGACTTTCACTACCCGCGGGGACCCCTGTGGCAGCTGCTGACATTGGTGTCCATGGGCCCTGGGGAGTTCAAAGCGTCCGCCGCGGTCACGGGGATCCGCCTGGTTGCACAGGCCGTCGCGATCGCCCTCGGATTGGTTCTCGCGACGCGTCCAGGTGTCGGGCGCCTCCAACGCGGGTTGGTGTTGCTCTGGGTCGCCAGTCTCGGCATGGGCGCAGGGGCTGAGACGCTGCGCTCCATGCTTTCGGTGGTGCACGTGCTGCTGTACGCGCCGCCGGCCGACCGCTCGGATGCCAGCTGGTCACGCGCCGGGCTGGCAGCGGCAGCCGCGACCGCCGCCATGCTGATCTCCTTCGACCGCTTGGTCTTCGCAACTTTCGCGGTGCTCGCGATGACGGGCTACGAAGTGCTCGGGCGGTGGCGCAGGCGCCAGTCGGTTCGGCCTGCCCTGATGCGTCTGCTGAAGTACGCGACGTGCCACGCCGGTTTGCTGCTGCTGCTGTCGCTGGTCGCAGTCATGATCGGTGCAAGCCCTATCGCGTACTTCGCAGGGCAGCGGGCGTTGGCGGGCGCGTACGCGGTCAACCTAGCTGACGCCGCGGACACTCAGTTGGCCACGAACGTCGGCGTTTTCCTGACGCTTGCATTGCTAGTGGCTGCGAGCCTGTTGTGGCAGCGGCGCCTCGCTCTGCGGCCAGGCTGCTTCCTAGTCGGTGCGCTGGCTTCCGTGGGTTTCGCCCTGATCCAGCCCAACCCAGGGCACATCTATCTATCCGTGGCTCCGACCGTCGTCGTGCTCGTCGTGATCTTCGCGACGGGCACCATGACCTCCCGAGCCATCCGCGCCGCATGCGGTCTGACTGCCGCCGCGTTCACCATGGCATGGTTCGGCGCTGGCCTAGGCGAGGTTTGGCTGTCACCCAAAGCGCTGGTGCGCGCCCATGACGTGTGGACTGGAAAGGTGTCCGCCGATCCCGGTTTCGCCACGGACATGTCCCGCGCTGCGTTGTGGGCCAGCGGCAAGGTAGAGCGCGAACGGCCGCGGTGCATGGTCATGCCACCGGGTCGCACAGCATTGCACGCGCTCGCCGACGTGCCTGGACCAACGCTGATGGCAATCCGCTGGAACACGCAGCATGAAGCAGAGCTGGCGCGTGCGATCCGCGACTTTGCGTGTGACTACGCCATCTACCAGGTATTCAGCTTCGACTCGCAGCAGAGCCCCTATCGCAGCTGGTTCCTGGGCGACGACTTCCTGGCGCTGGCGGAACTCTACGAGGTGGAGCAGACCTTGTCGCCCGCCACGCTGGCTCTGCGTCGGCGGTCAACGCCCTACCCACCTTCGGTGCTGGAGCTTCCCAAGGCAGCGCTCCTGGGCGACCACGCTCTGAGCATCCCCGGAGAAGTACTGCTGCCGCTGCCGGTGCCCGTGACCGGCGAGGATGTGCTCCGCTTGCGCTACACGTTTTCTTTGGGCGGGGTCCGAACCTTGGCGGGTGCAGCGCCAAAGGTCGAATTCAGGTTCGAACAGGACGGCGTGCCCTTGGACGCGTTTGCTGCGTGGTCAGATATCGAAGTGGGGCGCGCCGCCGACGGAGACTTCGCTCCCGATTTGGAAGCTGTTGAGTGGCGCTTCATCGCAGATCGCAAGTCCAATCGCAGCGTCTCCGCCAACAGTCTGCGGGTGCGATTGACCAAGCGCGGCCGCCTGTCACCCAAGGAAGCTAGGCTGAACATCCACGGCGCACAGCTCATCCGTGCCTCCAGTCCGCCGCGCTCACCACAACGCAAGCAATGCGACGGCTTCGTGAATCTCTACGACCGCATTCAAGATCGCAAGGTGATGCCGCGCAGCGTGGCTCTGCGCCCAGACGACGAACGCTTTCTGATCCACCCAACACACTACCCCGAGGCGTTGGCAGAGGTTTTTGTTCCACTACGCCCATGCCCGTACCGCTGCTTGAAAGCCAGCGTGGGCAACGCAGGCAGCAGTGGGGACGGCGCGCGCTTCGAAGTGCACGTGCTCGACGGGTTGCTACGCCCCCAACTGACGGCTTTCCCAGTGGCCCCGGGAGAGAAGCGCTACTTCGAGCTCCCCCTGGAACGCTGGGGTGATCGCGACGTCCTGATCCGTTTCGGAACCCACGCTGGCGACAGCGCCGACGACGACCAGATGTTCGTGCAAGAGCCCGAAGTCTCGCTGTGCACTGCGCGTCGACTCTTGGCCTGGTCGATCCCCACGCGGGAGGTGCGAACCGTCCGTGGCGGCGCGCGTCCCAGCGACAAAGACATTCTCTTTGCGCGATCCGGTGGCCGCCTCGAATACAGCATGCACGTCATTCCGGACACCTGCCTGAGCTACGAGTTCGTGGTGCGTGGATCGACAGGCGCCGTTGAACTCCGAACCTTCGTGGCCCAGCACGATATCCTGCACCGCCTGGACAATCAGATCCTGAGCGTGGGCGAGCCCAGCCGTCGGGTCGTCTTCTCGCTCCACGATTTTCGCGAACGCCCTAGCAAGCTCGTTTTCGACGTCACGCCGATCCCAGGGGCAGGCGATGTTACCGGCGTGCTCAAGACGCCCACCTTGGGGTCGTGCGCACAATGATGGACCGCCGTAGGCTCGCCAAGCTGGGGCTGCTCGCCGCCGCCTGCTACTTCACCTGCGCGGTGTTGGCCAGCGCGCGAGGGTGGAGCATGCGCGTCGACGACCAGCTGCTCGAGGCCCGCGCCTACGACTACGCTTGGGAGCTACAGCTCATCCGCCGCGCACTTTCCGGAGAGTGGGTGGGGCGCGAATTTGTCTACCCGATCGGCCCACTGTGGCAGGCCATCGCGTCGCTCCCGCTTCGGTTTTCGGCGTTTGACGCTCCGGCCGCGGTCGCCGGCATGCATCTGGTCTTTCCCTTGTGCTCCCTGGGCCTTGCGGGGGGACTAGCGTGGTGGCTCGCTCCGGCTTGGGCCGGCAAGGGCGGCGCGCAGTGGTGGCGACCAGCCGCTGCGTTTTCTGGCGTGGCGCTGCTGGCGCTGCACGACGACGTACGCAGCTTCCGCGCGCTCTTTTCGTTGGCGGTCGTGGTGGCGTTCGCCAGGCCAACGGACCGCAGCGTGGTCGAACTTTCTTGGCGCCGTGCGGCGCTTGTGGCGCTGTTGATCTCTTGTGCCCTTGCGCTGTCGTTCGACACGGGGCTACTCGCGGTGCTGAGCGCCGGCTCCGTTTTGGCCTACGGTGCGTTGTTCGCTGGAGGTGCACGCCGCACTGCTGCGGCCGGCGGCAGATTGCTGGCAGTCCTGATCCCGCTGCAGCTACTGGCGGCGCTGTGGATCAGCGGTTCGCCAGCTGCATACGTCCGCTACTTCCTGGAGAGCGTGCATATCACTCGAGCATACGGAACGGTCATGGTGCTCAGCGGCGCCGGGTTGCGCATCGGTCCTGTAGTTGGGTTCTTGTTGCTTGCGCTCGTCGCTCTGGCTTGGACGTCTCGACGCGGCCCCGCTTGGGCGGGCGTGTGGCTCGCGGGTGCCGTTCCCCTGGTGATGCGTGGCGTGCTGCGCAGCGACGCGGAGCATGTGTACGCCAGCTTGATGCCTGTGGCTGGGATCTTGTGGCTGCTCTCGCTAGGTTGTGTCGAACGCTCCCTGGCTGTTTTCGCTGCTCTATCCAGCGCCGTGTTTGTGCTGGGTTGGTTTGGTAGCCACCGGGATCGCCCGTCGGCATGGGCACCGACGGTGTTCTACGAAGCGTTTCGTTCCCGCAAGCCGCCGCAACCGAGCGGCACGGAGCTGGCGCGGGTCCGCAGCTGGATTTCGGGATCCCTCGCGGCTGGTTCCTGCGTCGGGCTGCCTGCTCGTTTGGGTGTGCTGCATGCCACCACAGGCATCCCCGGCCCCACGCAAACGCTGCTGGGCTGGTCTCCGAAGCTGCAACGTCTCGACGCGGAGCGTATCGCAAACGCGCGTTGCGACCTCTTCCTCAAGGAAATTGTGTCCTTCGACCATCCGCCGCCATTGTGGAGTTGGGGTGCTGGCGAGACGCTGCTCACGTTTGCGGAGCTCTACCAACCGACGGCGCCCTTGGGACCGGACTTGGTGGTGGGCAAGCTGCGAGCGCGTCCAGCGCGGGTGCAGCGGAGGCCGTTGATCGCGGGCTTGCTCTCGAAGCGTTACCGCCTGGACGACGCGCAGCCGCTGCACTTTGAGTTGGGGCGGCGCGTGCCATGGCACCACCTGGTGCACGTCGCCTACGACTTCGATGTGCCGTGGTCGTCGGCGCTCGCGGGCAGCACGCCGCTGCTGGAAGTTCAGTTTCTGGACGGCGAGCAACCGTTGAGCGACTGGATGCACGTGCCCTATCCCGCGACCGGGCGCGCCACGTCGATCCTGCCCGTGCACCCGGAAGTGGCGGAGTGGCGCTGGGTCGCGGGGCGGATGCCACAAGCCTCCCGCGCGGCGGACCGCCTGCGATTGCGTTCCACACGCCGGGGCATGCAGCTCGGTGAGTCACACTTCACGCTGCTGGGCGTGGAAGAGCTGGTGCCGCCGCCTCACATGCAAGCGCGCGCTGTCCCCGAGCAAGCAGTCAATCTCGCGGATCGCGTCGCCACGGGGCGGGCGTACCTACGCGCTCCCGGTGCGCATGTCGAAGGAGACGCGCTGGTGATCCCGCCGACGCCAGCAGGGCAGCGTCACGCAGAAGTGTTCGTGCCACTGACCCCTGCGGCGGATAGCTGCTTTTTCGCCGAGGCGTTCGTGTCCGGGGGGGAAGGCGACGCACACACGGAGTTCGAAGTGCACGTGATCGCTGGCTACGAGCGCCCGCGCTTCGTGCTGTGGACTGGCGCGCCGGGAGACAAGCCGCGTCCCATCGAGCTTCCCCTCGCGGCCTTTGCCGGTCAAGAGGTGCTGTTGCGACTAGCGACGCGCTCAACCACCGCATCGACTGACGCAGCGGCGCGCTTTCTGCGCCCGCGCGTCGGACGCTGCATCACGCTGCGCAACTTGATGCACGACTACCACCAGGGCGTGCATCGCGTCATCGCCGGTCGTGCAGAGCCTTCCGGGGATGCCCTCGTGCTTCACCCATTGCCCATCGAGCAGCGCCCCACCTTCGTGGAGCTAGACGTGGACATTCCCGAAGACGCTTGCCTTTCGTTTGATGCAGCCGCGAAGGACGACGCGGACGGCGTGGCCATCGCAGCTGGCGTGCTTGCGGGCGGCGTGTACGTGCGGCTGGCGCGGCCGGAGCTGGCGCCCGGCAAGGCTGAAGTGTTCCGGGACTTGCCGCTGCGAGAATGGGCAAAGCAGCGCGTCCTCATCGCTTTCGAAGCCCTGCCGCTGGGCACGGGCCGCGGTTCCGTGGGTTTCGTGTTCCGTCCCCGCATGCACCGCTGCGGGGACGGCGCGCCCTGGCCGTTTGGGAAATAGCGTGCGCTGTTCCAGAAGGTGGCGCACGCGCACCCCAACGTCACGACGCGAACTGCGCAGCCCGCGCTCGGCAGGGGCAGGCGCGACGGGGTCGCGAAGCGGCTCAACACGCCGTACATGCGAATCGTCATGCGTCAGCAACGTGTGGCGCCCCGGACACGACAGGCCCATGGAGGGTGAGCGTATGCGTAGCCGGCGGGGGCAGTTGAAACCCGATGTTCACCGTCGTTGTAAACAGAAGAGCTGGCTCGCCGCAATCGAGCAGCGAAACTTGTGATCAATGGACAGGCGTCGGCGTCTGCGTCTGCGTTTGCGTCGGCGTTTGCGCCCTAGCTCCGAAAAAGCGCGGTCGCGTCAACGACCCGATCGATCAAGTCTTCCGACCACGTATTGGGTTTCAGGCCGTAGGGCGAAACAAGCGTCAGGATGACGCGTTTGCGCGTCTTCGTATACTCGGCAAAAAGCGACATTTTGTCTTTTAGCTCACGGGCGTAGCTTTTGCTCACTACGTAGGGGCCATTGCTGAACTTCAGCTCGCAAAGATTGATCACGTTGTCACGCCGATCGAAGAGTAGGTCCACCTGTGCGCCTCGGCGTTTTTCGGATTTGGCCCTAGGCACGAAGCGCCAAGTGCCGACGCTAGTGACCAAATTGTCGATGCCCAGCGCTCGCTGCAGTTCTCGCGCATGTTTCAGGCAGACGCCTTCAAACGCGTACCCCTGCCAGGCTTTATAGTTGGGCGTCTCGGCGCGGGCGCGGAAGTAGCTGGCGCCACCGCGCGCCAATACCCCGCGTGGCGCATGGTCCATCCATCGCAAATAGAAGAGAGTAAATTCATCGATCACGCGATACTGCGTGCTCTTTTTTAACGAGCCGTAAGGGGCAATGCGTGCGATGAAGCCCGACTCCGCGAGCTCTTGCAGCCGGCGATTCAATCCGCCGCCGGAGCGAAGCCCCGAAGCGATGACCAAGTCTTGACGGGTCATGCCTTCGGCACGTTTCGCCAGCGTGCGCAGCAAGAGCATGTGCTCTTCATGCTCTTCAAATAGGCTGGCAAACACGTCATCGAATTCGTTGCGGAGCGGGCCGTCCCGCTCGAAGCACAGTCGTCCGATGGCTTCGGTGACGGACTCGCTGCGAATCAGGCGGTCCAAGTAGTAGGGCACACCGCCGAGCGCTAGGTACAGCTCCAGCGTCTCGCGGGGTTTCATGCGCATGCCGCGGGCTTTCAAGTACTTGTCGGTTTCCGCCAGCGAAAGTGGTGCCAAGCGGATCTGGCGAGTGAGTCGATTATGTAATCCGGATTTTGCGTGCACGATTCGTCGCAACATCCAGGATGCCGCGCTGCCGCAGAGCACGACCTTGAGTTGTGGGATCTTCGACCAGCGCGCGTTCCAGTGGTAGTCGATCGCCTCCAACATGCCCGCCCGCGGCGTGGCCAGCCACGGAAGTTCGTCAAAGAATATGACGATGGTCTTTTTGGGTTCTGCTTGTGCGCGCCGCTGGAGTTCGTCGGAGAGATAGGACAGCGCGTCCTCCCAGCTGCGAAAATCCGGCAGGGGCTGGCCACCCAGAAACGTGCTTTCCAGCGCCTCGCGAAAGCGCCGGCGTTGGAGCGCCGCGCTACCTGACTTGGTGCCGGTGACTTCGAAATAGGTGCCTGCCGCCTCACCGAGATACTGTCGGATGAGATAGGTCTTGCCGATACGCCGGCGCCCATACAATGCCAAGAGCTCGCAGCGCTTGGATGCGAGCATCTCCGCGAGCGTTTTCTGCTCCGCGTCCCGTCCGACAATGCCTCGTTTAGCCACGTTTTCCAGTATATGTGGCCAATCCTCCTGCGCCAGAAAGATTTGGCCACGTTTCTGTGGATAGGTGGCCAAATCTGTACGCCGTGGTCACATTTGGCCACGTTTCTGTGGATAGGTGGCCAAATCTTGCTCTCGGCTCCCGGCCGCGCCGCACGGGTGGGTGCAAAGACTGGCCCCGTAGCGCCGCCTGAAGGACTTCGGCTCTGTGCAGTTCCCCTTCGAAACCTGGGTCTGTCGGAGCCAGGTTGTCCGCGGGGCCATGAGCCTAGCAACGTGAAGACAAAACGAGATACGAGTTGTTTCATTCAGGTGCATGACGGGTGAGTTGCCTTCCAAGTCGTTCCTCGCTGCGCGCGTGATCGCGTGAAGCGGATTTTTGTCGGAGCTGACGCGCCTCAAACATGCCAAGATAAGATCAATGCTGCGCTTTCCGCGTGCGGTCTTGGGTTTGCTGGTTGCACCGATGTTTGTGGGCGTGAGCTGCCTAACCGATTTCCCCAGTTTGCGTGAGGAAGGCGAGCCGACCGATGCAAGCGTCGATGGCGCCAGCGACGCTCTCGTGGAGTCCGGCGGAGTTTGTGAGGCGGGTGGCAAGTTGTGTGGTTCCACGTGCGTGCCTACAGACGATCCATCCTTTGGTTGCGTGGCTACGCTTTGCAGTCCGTGCGGGACGAACAACAGCGTGGCGAAATGTTCCGGTGGCAAGTGCGCCGTAGCGAGTTGCACGAGCGGTTTCGACAACTGCGATGGGCTGGACGTGACTGGTTGCGAGGCCGACCTGGCTAGCGACAGCAAAAATTGTGGCAAGTGCGGGCGAGACTGCCTGGGCGGAGCGTGCATCGCTGGGAAGTGTTCTCCGATCGTCGTTGCCGCATCGCAATTCAACTGCTTTGCGGTTGCAGTTGACGCGACGCATGTGTATTGGACCAACGAAAGCGGCACTGCCGGTTTGCAACGTTTGGAGCACTCCAAATCGGGTCAACCGCCTACCGTGCTTCACGCCCCGGCGGCACCTGGCGACGTGAAGCTGGATGAGACCCACGTCTACTGGGCAAACGAAACAGCAGGTACCGTCTACCGACTGAACAAACAAGCCCTGGGGTCGGCCGAACTGGTGGGGCTCGGGGTACGCGCAGTCGGCGTGGCCCTGGACAACACACATGTGTACTGGACGAGTCGGGGAACCGCTGGGCAGACCGACGGGACAGTTTCACGTGCGCTCAAGGACGGTTCGAACCCGCAGGTTTTGGCCACGGGGCTAGACTCGCCCCGCGGCGTCTCGCTGGACGAAACGCACGCCTACTGGACAAGCGAAAGGACCGGTGCCGTCTCGAGGATCCAGAAGGGCGGGGGAAGTCCCCAGATGTTGGCTGCAGGCAAAGGGGGTGGAGGTATCAACGGATGGGGCATCGTGGTCATCAGCGGAGACGTCATCTGGCGGGACGGAGCCTTCCTTCGGCGAATCCCTACCGCAGGTGGCACTGCCATCGACCTCAGGACGGATCAGCCCAACCCAAGGTTCATGTCCGTGGATGGCGATGATCTATTCTGGGTTAGCGACGCGGTCATGACCGGGAGCGCCAGTGGCCTGCCGGGCGCGCCGTTGACGCCTGTCTTTGAAGGAAGTGTGACGAACCTGCATGGCATCGTGGCCGACTCGAAGTACGTCTACTACACAGAGTGGGGCAGCTCCGCGAGCGCAAATGGAGGATTGTACAAGGTAGCTCGCCCTTGACGCCGCGAGGTGCCACTCCTCCCTCGGGGCGAATGTGCTGGGCGGCCGCATGCCGACGCGGCTGCCTGTGGGCGGGACCCAACAGAGCGGCGACGGAGAGCTGGCGCCGGCGGGGAAAAGAGCCGGAATCTGAAGCGGGTTTGACGCGGATGTAACCGAAAATGTTTACACGCTAGGTTGGCTCGAACCTTGCTCGGCATGTGGGTAAATGCTCAATGACGTACCTGTGGGGAATCCAACTGCAGTCCGATCCCATCCATTGCGGTCTGCCTGCGGACCTGTCAGCTCTGAGGCGTTGGAGGAGGGCTGGCCCTCGGAAGGATGCAACGCCATGGAATTCTTGAGAAACATGCGAGTCGGCGGGATCCTTGCCGTTGCGTTGACCGTGGCGATCGCGGGGTGCGGCGAAAACGGCGATGGCGCGCAAGGAGCGGGGAACGCGGGTAGTGTTAGCGGGGGCGGTTCGGGTAACACTGGCGGCGCCGGGAACGCAGGCGGCGCCGGGAACGCAGGCGGCGCCGGCAACACCGGCGGGGGGAATACGGGCGGAGCCGGGAACTCGGGGGGAGGGAACACGGGCGGTAGCGGTTCGGTTCTCGTGCTCAACGAGCTCAAGGCCTTCGCCACGGCACAAGGACACGGGCGGTACACCAGTGGAGGGCGCGCAGGCAGTGTCTACGAAGTTACGACGCTGGCAAACAGCGGTGCGGGCAGTTTTCGCGAAGCCGTCAGCACCGGCAATCGCACGGTAGTCTTCCGCGTGGGCGGCACGATTGCCCTGAACAAGAATCAACCCGTTTACTTTGGCGGCGATAACATCACAGTTGCTGGCCAGACCGCGCCGGGCGATGGCGTTGCGGTCTACGGGGCGATGGTAGACACCAACGGCCACGAAAACATCATCGTCCGCCACGTCCGATTTCGTTCCGGCGACCAGCAAGCTGGCTACGACCGAGACGCCTTCAGGGTCATAAACCTAGTCTCCGGCAAGACCGTCCAAAACTTTATGCTTGATCATTGCTCGTTCAGTTGGGGTGACGATGAGGTGCTCGCTTTCGAGGCGCGTTCCGATGAAAAGTCGACAATCAAGAACGCGACGGTCCAGCGTTCGATTGTCTCTCAGGGCTTCGGAAATAAGGGCATCCTCCTGTGGAAGGCGAATCAAGAAATCAGCTTTATCGCCAACCTCTTCGCCAACAATCACGAGCGGAACATCCGAGCATCGACGCGAATCTCAAGCTTCGAGATGGTGAACAACGTGATCTACGGCTATGCATACGGAACCCAGCCCACCTACGAGAACGTGTTTGACGTCATAGGCAACGTGTACCTCGTTAGGCCGGGCCTGCCGCAGGCACTAGAGACGGTACGACTGGAAGCGTGTAGCGTGACCAACTGTCCCAGCGGCGGAAGTATCGGCGCGACCCAGGCTCATATCTCCGACAATACCCTCGGTGCGGGCGCGATCTCTGTATCCTCGAACCTCAGTCCGTACTTGTTCACCACGCCTCGCGTCCCGAGCGGCTACTCCGCACTTCCTAGCGGTCAAGTCAAAAGCGACGTGTTGGGGGACGTGGGATGCAACCTCAACGGCAACGACAGCCTCGACCAAAGTCAAATCAACGATGTCCTCAGCGGCACTGGCGCGATCGTTACCAGCGAAGCGGGCACTGCGGGGCTTCCGAAATTGTCCGGTGGCACTCCCGAGACGGATGCCAACGCCGACGGCATCCCCGATAGTTTCGCAAAACTGCACGGTATTTCGTCCGGTAGCGACGTGATTCTCGATTGGAAGTTCGCGCAGTATGATGTGAGTAACGTCGCCGGGTACACGGCACTGGAGATGTATCTAATGTGGGCTGCCCGAGACTTTGACCAACTGGTGCCCGAACTTCCGTAGCAGGCACCAACAAATCAAGACGGCGCTCTGTGCGGAAACCACGCAGGCCTGCGCCTCATCAGCAGTCATTCGACCTAAGTGAAATGACTTTGTCAGTGGATTTGATGTCGGGTAGCGGGACGATCAGAAATATCGGTGTCGATGTGGGTCACGCTTCTCGAGCTTGTCGGCAGATGGTCAGGGACGCGTATTCGGTGTTCCAGCCCTGTGCGCTTCACCCTGTTGGGAATTGCCTACAGGCGCTCTTCGCAGCGCGGCGAATTTCACTAGAAACACTGGCGATCGGGGTAGCGATCGCATTTAGGAGGCTTGGCATGCTGGTTGCGTACTTGTCGAGCATGAGTTCAGATGCTGGCAAGTTGCCATTTCGACTGTCGCCATTGTTTGTCGTCGTAGCGTTGGGAGGGTTCAGCGCGGGATGTTCGTCCGCAGACGCCGATGCGGCGAAGGAGCCCAACGCAGATGCGGGTGGGGAAGCTGATGCGGCCGTGACCCACGACGCAAGCGCGTTTCACGATGGCGCGACAGCCAACGACTCCGGGACAGCCAACGATTCCGGGACTGCCAACGACTCCGGGACAGCTATGCGGATAATTGCTTTGAACACTCTAAAAGCATTTCCGACTGCTCATGGCTATGGACAGAATTCTGCGGGTGGTCGAGGTGGAAAAGTTATCCACGTGACAAATCTTAACGACACAGGATCTGGGTCGTTAAGAGAGGCGCTCTCTGCCAGCGGTTCACGAACTGTTGTTTTTGATGTTGGCGGAACAATCACACTGAGTTCGCATGTCTACGTGAGCAACGACGACCTTTACGTTGCCGGTCAAACCGCTCCGGGTGATGGAGTTACGATCACCAGAGCCAGCGGAAAATCGGCAGGGATTCAGTTTTCTGGCGCGTCAAATATTACACTCAGGGATTTCAGGGTGCGAAAAGCGGGTGGCGGTGGGGTTTCAAGCCTGAGGTTTATTCCAAGCTCCAAGGATATGACAGACATCATTCTCGATCGCCTGTCCATTTCTTGGCCACCTGACGGGAGTACGGACAGCGCTGAAATGAATGTCGAACTAAGCAAAAGTCAAAGCACTGATGCTCTTCCGCACGAGTTTACAATGCAAAGAAGTATTCTGGGAGAAAGCACCAGGGGAATACTGATGTACAAAGGGCCTTATCATGTTTCGATCTATCAAAACTATTTGTACGCAAACAACGAGCGCAACCCTGCAACCAACCGCAACAAATACACCCCAAGAAAGATGGCCCATTTCGAAAGCATAAACAACATCATCCACAATGTTCGAGGGAGGGTAAGTGCATCGGTTGGAACGCGCGGATCTTTGGTCGGAAACAAATGGACAATGTCCAGTCAACAAGGAAGCCTATACGGCAATTCCTTTGTACAGGGACAAACATTGGATGTTGACGTTGTTGTAGAAACACCTTTCTCGCACTTCTACTTCAAAGACAATGTTATCCCGTCCGGCATTCCTCTCGTGAATAGCATTCTCTCCGACTATGTCTTTAACCAGCCATTTGAGCCATTGCAGGTTACATCCCAAAATATTCTTCCGTCATCAAACATTGAGTCAATGCTTCCGCACGTTGGAACAACTCAAAGAGACAGCGTAGATAAAGGATTTATCACGCACTACAACAACAAGGATGGAACCGCTAAGGCCACAGGAACTGTTCCAAGCTACAGTGGCGGAAACGCATCAACGGATTCCGACAAGGACGGGATGCCGGACAGCTTCGAAAGCATTCACGGATTGAACCAGAACGACGCCAGCGATCGAAATGGCAAGAAAACCACCTGGCAATTCAATGGATATTCAGTCGTAAACAATGCTGGCTATACCAACTTGGAGATCTATCTCGCCTGGAAGATTGGTGACTTCGATCTCATGATGTCGGGTTTTGAGAAGTCCGACGGTTCGTTTTCTTTGTCTTGATCGCGCCGTCGAGGCAGTTGACACAGGCGGAGTATCGGGAAGTGGCACAGGCGGCGTCTCGGCGGACGCAGAGCACGCCCCGACGTCTGAAGGAAGTCGCGACGCCGAGTTCCTCGCCGCAGGGCTCGCAACTGGCTCGCAGGACCCCCTGCGCATGGAGCCCGCACTTCAGCACTTCGGATCGTGCGATGCCAAGCAGACATTGCAGAGCCTGCTCGATCCGGCGTTCGATTTCGAAACCCGCAAGCGGCAGTACCTGGTGATGGATGCCCAGGGCGTTCACCGGCCTGGAATCCCGGCGGCTCTGGACTAGGCAGTGCGGCTTCTGTGCCTTGTGCATCGGTCGGCGCATGGCGGAGACCGCCGGGCACCTAGAAGAGCGCGTGCTGCCTCGCGTGCCCATCCGTCACTGGATGCCAAAGCCAGGGATTCGGCTTGCCCACATCGCATCGAGCCACTGTTCGGTCGATCGAGCTTCCCGCCCCAGAAACAGCGGTAGGAGACGAGGCGGGAACCCGCGTGGCCGAGACGATTCGCCGGAAGAGTCGCAGCACTAGGCCGCACGCGGTACAGAGGCATTCGACTCGGACCCTGCAATTCCTGGACGCGCTGTGGAGGTCGACCGATACTCCCACCCCTGCGGTCCCCCAAGCCCAGTCGAGGAGTGCATGACCCAGCTCGAAGCCAGCGGCGAAACGTTGCCCGTCGAGGCGTTCGCGACGCTGCCCGGCGAGCCGTCCCAGGCGCACGAGGTTGCGTTCTATTCCGGTGGCGTGCTGGTGCTGCGTGGGCGACTCG
This sequence comes from uncultured Myxococcales bacterium, assembly GCA_937872925.1. Classification (GTDB taxonomy): domain Bacteria; phylum Myxococcota_A; class Polyangia; order Polyangiales; family Polyangiaceae; genus JACKEA01. The sequence goes on from CALMUT010000324.1 coordinate 44,800, forward strand.
TGCGGCGCTGCGATCTTGACGGCGTCGCGCTGGAGTCGCGCCGCTTGCCGGACTCGAAACCCCAACCTGCGAAAATGACGGTGGCGGGCGCGCGCGTGCTGGTCGCGGCAAATCAGAAATGGGTCGTCGACTGGACGCGCTGGCAGCTGATCGATTCAAGTCCCTACTTTCACGCCGTCATTTCCAGCTCGGGGCAACATTGGGCACTGCGCGGGTTGGAGCCGGAACAGGGCATCGCGATCTGGCCTGTGGGAGATCAGGAACGCCGCTACCCACCTCCCGTTCCCGCCAACGCCACGCCGCTGTGGGTGTCCGATGAGCGCGACCTTGTTTTCGGGACACCTGCGGGCGTGTTCCGATACTCCTACCAAGCGGACGAATCGCAAATCGTGGTCGCGTCCGACGGGTTAGCTGGCGGCGGCGCCTGGCACGCTGCCCCCGACGCGAGCACTTTTGTCTACACGACGAGCAGCCAACTGCGTGCCTTCAATGCCCGCGGGCAGCTGACGATCCATCTGAAGAGCATGTCCGGCTGGACTGCGCTGGCTATTGCCAGCGGTGGTCGCATTGCGGCGGGCACCTACAAAGGGCGTGTATTTTTGCTCGAAGGCGAACGCAAGGTCGATCTGACACGGACGAAAGATAGAATCAGCTCGCTGGCTTGGTCCGACGACGGTTCGGCTGTGGCTTGGGGTGCGCCCTTCGCATTCGGTGTCGCGAAGGTGTCTTGAGGTAACGCGCTAGGCAGTCGCCGTTTGCACCGCGTCGTGATTGGGCCGCCGCACTCGACGCATGAAGGGCGGCGTGGCCCTTCCAACCGCAGAGGCGCATGTTGTGTGTCGCGTTCGTGCCATTGGGTTCGCAGCTGCGACGTTGCCTCCTCACGGGTCACCACTCCAGCGGGGGTCAAAGCGCGTCGCGGGCACGCGTTCAAGCGCTGCCGCGCGCGAGTGCGTCCACGACGGGCAATAGCTCTAGCGCTTGGCCACCGCGGTAGAGCGCCTCGGCCGTCCAACTCGCCGGCTGCAGGCGCCACCAGGTGGCCGCGCGGGCGGCGTCCACGCCGTCACCGTGTGCGTCCAGCTGTTCGTCGTCGACGAAGTCGATGCCAGTCCAAAGACCAAGAGCGCTGCGCGCCACTGCGCTCGATGGCAGCGAAGGCATCGGCGCCCACGCACTCGGCAAACACGTCACGCAGTGCGGTCTGTGCCGGAGCGCTGCCGTTGCAGCCGAGGGCGCTGACGGCGTCCACCCATAGCGCGCGCACGTCCAAACACCGGACCAAAGGCGTCACCGCTGCGGCGGAGCGTCCATGGCCCAGTGCTGCGATTGCGGTAGCGCGGTCGTCGAGTTCTCCGTTTTCCGCCCTCTCTACCAGGGCTGCGACGGCGCCTGACGAAGCGGCCATGCGCAAGAACGTGGCCGCGCTCACCGAGCCGATGGCGCCGTCACTCAGTTCGCCGGCCAGGGCTTCGACCGCGGCGTCACCGTGGGCGGCCAGCTCGCGCTCGACTCCCTCGTCACCATCCCGCAGGCGATCCATCGCGGCGCCGAGTTCCGTCATGCGTCCAGTATGCCCCAGCCTCGCGTCGCCGTGAGGGCTCTCGCTGTTTGGTGTTCCGGATGGGGCAGTAACACGCCTGCGCGATCCGCGCGGACCGCACTCTGTGGTGTTGGGACGAAACAGCGACGGGCAGGTGCCCCGGCCGGCGAGTTGGTACTCCGTCTCGCCTGGTCGTCAACGCTCGCGGGCAGCACGTCGCTCTGGAAGTTCAGTTCCTGGACCGCGAGCAACCGTTGAGCGATTGGATGTATGCCGCGCTGCCGCTCGCGGCGGCCCTCGGCGGCATGCTGATCCAGGCGGCGATCTACGGCGCGATCAACGCCGGGAAGTCAGGCTCCGCGGGTTGAGCGATTGCGATGGCGACCGACATCATTCTCGGTCGGCGTGCTCACGCTGCACGGATCGACCACGGCGGTGCGGGGGATTACCGCGGCTTGCCTAGGGGTAGTGAACCAGCACGGAGAACACCTCACCGTCGCGATGCTTGGCGAACACCCGGAGCTGGCGGCCGGCGCGGTGGACGTACGCGGCCGAGGTGGCCGGTCCGCCCGAGGGCCCGCGCGGCACGGCCGCGAGCGGGCCGGTGGCCGCCGCGACCTCGTCCAGCGACGCGTTCACCGCGAGCTCGGCGTACGTGCCCCAGCCCCGCGGATCGTCCCACAGCCGCACGCCGATCGCCGGGCCGCCGAGCTCGACGTAGATGTCGTCGGCGCCGGAGGCCCCGGAGGCCCACGCCGGCATGTCGAGCTTGGGGCCCGCCATCGTGATCGCCTTGGCGCGCGGCTCGAAGTGGGTCTGCAGCGCGGCGGCGGTCGGCCCGGCCCGGGTGTCGGGACTCGACGCGTTGGTCGTGAGGTCGAACAGTGCGAGCAGCTCGTCGGCCAGGGTCATCGCCAGAGCGTACCGCGGAGCCGCGGTGATGGCGTCGTGGTAACGTGCCTGCGATGGCGGATCTCTCGGCGTTGCTCGACGCGGTGGTCAAGGCGCCCGACACGATGGCGCCTCGGATCGCGTATGCGGCGGCTATCGTCGACGACGATCCGGCGCGCGCCGAGTACATCCAGCGCGCGATCAAGCGCGCGGAGCGGCCGCGAGATCCGTCGCCCGAGGCGATCGCGAACTCGGTCGCGCTCGAGAAGCTCGAGCACGCGCACGGCGCACGCTGGGTGGCTGAGCTGCCAGGCTTCGCGGATGGCTATGGCTTCCGGCGCGGGTTCGTCGAGGACGTGCGGCTCGATGCGCCGACGTTCCTGAGCCGGGCGGCGGAGCTCTACCGGGTCACGCCGATCCTGCACCTGACGCTGACCGGCGCGGCGCCGGTCGCCGACGCGCTGTTCGCGTCGCCGTTGCTCGACCAGATCGTCTCACTGTCGCTGATGGAGAACCAGCTCGGCGATGACGCGATCGTCGCCCTTGCGGGTTCGCCGCACCTGGGCAACCTGCGGTGGCTGAACCTCGACTTCAACGACATCGGCGAGGCCGGCCTCGAGGCGCTCGCGGCCTCGACCGCGTTGCCCCGGCTCGGCTACGTTGGCCTCGGCCACAATCGGGTGCCCGATCCGAGCCCGACCCACGCCGACGAATACGACGTCGATACCAAGGCTGCCAAGGAGCTCATGCGCAAGCACGGCCGCCGGGCGTGGCTCAGCGCCAAGCCGGTGCGCGCCCAGTGGCCGCCGCCCCGCGACGCCTGATCACGCCGACGCAGGCAGTCACCGGCAGTGCGCGTTCTGGATCAACCCAGGAGTACGCGCATCCAGAAGATCACCACCACGGGCAGTGTCCCCAGCACCGCAAAGGCACGTGCGAGTCGGTCTCGGAGCGGCGGCTGGTTCACGAAGGCCAACATGCTTTCTGTCATCGCCGCCTCACTAGTTGTCATTTCCGCCTCGGGTACGGCCGCGTCAGTGCCATTGGTTTCGGTTTGCGTTCGGCGCAACAGCAGCACAGCGACAAGCGAGGCCGGTATGAACAACAGCAGGCCCAGGAGCAGATACAATGGCATGGTCAACACCACCACCACGCGTATCGACGCGCGAATCGCAAGCACACTCGCGAACATGAATAGCAACCCGTAGGGCAGATCGTAGACAAGCGCGACGAACACCAATGCCACCGCGCCCCGCGTAAGCTCCCGGCGCTGGTGCACGCGTCGCTCGCGCCCAACTTGGTCGACTGAAGTAGCGGGAATGGTCCGTCGCAGGCTACGCGTGTCACGCGCTACCAACAGCAGAAGCATCAGTGTCGTCACTGCCGCAGCCGCCAGGCGCAGCCGCGACGGCGGTGCGGCTGCTACGAGGGGTGGGGCTTGCTCAAGCGCGGCTACAAATGCGTCGGCGCTCAAGACGAAAACGGAAGTACCGACGAAGCCCGCCAGATACGTGCCGAACGCGGCCCATAGGGCGTGGCGTGCTGCGCGCAGCTCGAGCGGCCCCAAGCGCTCGTCCCCGCGAAGCACACGCATCGCCCGGACACTGGCCGCGGCCTCGTCAACGAGTACCACTGTGCTGAAAGCTAGCGCGCCCAACGCGCAGCTCATGAGTACTTGGTTCAACTCTTGCGAACGGAACAGGGTGTTGACGAGAGTCAGAGTGCCTGCGATGGCCAGCAGGACACCTTTGCCCGAGCGCGCGACGGAGAATGCGACGGCTAGCACGCGCGCGCTGCGGTGCACGAGCGCATGCCCCAGTTCGTGCGCCGCGATAGCCCAGTAGGTCGGATCCGACTTACGAAAAGTCAGCTGCGAGAGCAGAATTGTGGTCGCGTTGGGGGCGTAAGCGTCAACGCCTCCTTGCTTGTCGGGGTGGATCAGCACGCGCAAGTCCGCCAGCCCCCGCTGCGCCACTTGGTCGCGGAGCCATTCCCCCGCAGACACAGGTAGCGTGTCCGGATGCATGCGATCAAGCCGCGTCCGGATCATTTCGTATGCGACCGACGTCACCAGCGGGAGCAGAAACCCAACCACGCTCAAGGCGATGTACACGCCCCAGGTCCGCGCCAGCTCGAGCATGTTGTGCCGAGGCTACGGTGTGGAACGCGGCACCGCAACCAACCGGTGAAGCGATTGACGCAGCGGCACGTTCCGCCCACTTCCGCGAGCCGGTTGCCTCGGGATAGGGGTGCGGTTCGAGCCTGCGATGCCTGCGCGCGAGCTCGCGTAGTTGGCACCGCCGCCTACTCGACCGGGCGGGAGCGCGCGTTGAGTCGCGTTCGCCCCAACTCGGCTCGTGTTCGGTCAAGGTAGTCCTTTCGTCGCGCCCCGTTGCTACCGCGGTGGGCCGCCGCCGCATTGCGCTGCCGGCAAGTGCAGGCGGTTGTTCTGTTCTTTGCACTCGTCGGTTTTGCCGCCGCTGCCGTCGTCGTCTGCGACGAACCACAGGTCCACGGGGCCATCGGGTGGGTTTGCGTAGATGCAGCTCACGGTTTCACAGGCGCCGGGTTGCAGCGTCGTCGTGGTTTGCGTGGAGCAGATCACCGTGCCGCCGGCTGCGGGATCACCCAGGTAGAACGTGCCGGGCACTCCGGCGGGTGCTTCGAGCAAGCCGCGGTTGCAGAGTTGCGCTTTCAGCGCCCAACCGGTGACACAGTCGTCCTGGGGCGTGGCGGGTTCACCGCCGGTCAGGTCGATCAGGGGTGGTTTGTCGGTGATCAGACCCTGCACGTTCTGGCGGTAGTTGTTGAAGCTGTCCCAGTTGTTCTTCTCGAGCAGCGGGATGCTGGCGTCGTCGTTGATGTTGGTGATGTGGTAGGTGTGCTGGTTCCAGATCGCGCGGGATGGCATCCAGCGGTTTTCCGGATCTTGCAGCACGAAGATTCCTTGCTGCGCGCCGGTATGCGGCAACTTCAGATCCGGCTCTGTGGTGCAGCCGAACCCCGCGCCGCTGCCATGGGTCGGCACGATCAGGTCGGCGTGGTTGTCGGCGTTCACGTCGGCGATGACCGGGTTTTCCAGGATCGTTCCGCTGGTGAGGGGCTGCGCAAAGCGCACTTGGCCTGTCGTGCCGTCGTAGACGCGCAGCCAGCACTCGTCGCGGTAGACGACTTCGGCTTTGCCATCGCCGTTGAAGTCGAAGACGCTCGAACCCGTAGACCCGGACGAGTTGTCCTTGGTCGGTTTCGTCCAGCGAATGCCCGGGGATGCGCAGAACGCGGGCAGCGGTGACGCCGCACATTCACGGTCGAAGACGACGTAACCCGTGAATCCGGCCGACCCGACTTCCGGCTCGCCGTCGCCGTCGAAGTCCGCGACCGTGGGCGGCCCGCCCCACTGCTGCCCGAAGCTGTAGGGACCGAACACGACGTTCCCGGTCTTCGGATGGTAGATGCGGATCTGGCCTGGGGATCCGGACTTGGAAGAGATGAGCACGATCTCCGGCTCCGGGGTGCTCTTGTCCCACTGTGCGACGGCCACATAGCCGCCCGGGAACGCCGCGACACCTGGGGGCGTCTTGTCGGCGCCGCTGATGCCGTCGAAGATCTTGTTGCCGACGAGGACTTCCGCCTTGCCGTCCAGATCCACGTCGGCGGCGGCGCTCATCACGCCCCAGTGCCCGCCGGCGACGGAGTTGTTGAACAACACGCTCAGCGTGTTGCCGGAAAGCCGCAGCACTTGCCCGGCGTATACGATCTCGGGTGGGCCTTGGCCGTCGATGTTCACCAGGGCCGCTCCGCCGTCTTTGAAGCTGCTGCCGCTGGTGTTCGCTGGCGTCGGGCTGGTGGCGATGACGTTTCCGAGATTGTCGAAGACGACGACGCGATTGTCGCCTTGAATGCCGACGATCTCCGGCTTGCCGTCACCGGTCAGATCACCAATCGCCAGCTGAGAGCGCGAGCCCAGGTTGGCGGGTTTGACGAAGACCTCGGCGCAGGTATCGCCGCGCAGCACAGCCAAGCTGCCGCCGGTGGTGCTGTTGTTGAAGGTTGGAAACAAGATCTCGGGCTTCTTGTCACCGTCCAGATCAGCGACCATCGGTGTCGAGATGACGGCGGTCTTGGTCCACGAGCAGCGCACGACGGGATCCTTGAGCTGCTCCGCCGAAAAGCCCTCGCCGGTGCATTCGGGGTCCGTCTGTTTGTTGCTGCCCCCGTAGGGAATGCAGCGACCGTTTTCGCAGTAGCTGTCGTTCTCGCAGCTGTCGTCGGTGCCGCCATCCCCCACGCTGCACGGGCCGAAGTCGTCCACGCACTGGCCCATCAGGCAGTACTTGCCGCCGGAGCACGGGACTGTGGGACAGCTTCCCGTGCTGGCGTCCGCGCTGATGCCGGCGCCGCTGCCGCCGCTTGCAGCGGTCGCGCCGGTGCCGGTCGTCGATCCGGTTCCTCCGCCGAAGCCCCCGGGGCCCGCAGACCCCCCCGAGTCCGTCGAAGAGCACGCGCTCCACAGCAGAAATGGAGACAAACCAAGTACAGCCAGGCCGCGCCGAATCGTCATGATTTCCGAAGACTAGCCGCGGGCCTGGGCCCGCGCAACGCGCGCCAGGTTGGCGCTTTCGGAGTCTTTTGGCTATCACCGCCAACTATCACTGCCAGAAGGAGCGATCGTACCCATGAAACACCTGACTCTGTTTTCGTCTGCCCTCTGCGTCGCAGCGCTTGCCCTGTCGGGTTGCAGCAGTGACGACTCAAGCTCTTCAGGCGGTGGCGGTGCGGGGACCGGTGGCAGCGGTGGGGGAGCGTCCGGAAGTGGTGGCGCCAGCGGTGGCGCGTCCGGAAGTGGCGGCGCCAGCGGCGGAGCGTCCGGAAGTGGTGGCGCCAGTGGCGGCTCTTCCGGAAGTGGTGGCGCCAGCGGTGGCAGCGGCGGTGCGACGGGCGGTGCGGGCGGCGCAACTGGCGGCGCAGGCGGTTCTGGTCCCACACAATTATGTGGCTGCACCGAAAGCGCCGCGGTCGATCTCACTTCGCAGACGACGGTAGCCAATACGTTTCAGTGCTGCAGCTACTCGCAGCCGTGCATCAAGATCAAAGTGGGCACCAAGGTGACCTGGACCGGCAGTTTTTCGTCGCATCCGCTCTCACCGTTCACGACCTTGGGCACGCAACCGAATCCCATCGTGAGCACCAGCTCGGGTGGTTCCGTCGAGGTCACCTTCTCCACGGCGGGCGAATACGGGGACTACTGCAGCTTCCACGGCTCCGAGGCCGTGCCCGGCGGCGGCATGTGCGGCGGCATCTTCGTGGTGCCTTGAGGCTCGACGCAGAGGCGCAAGCGAGCGCCCGCCGCGGCATCGCCGCGTTCGCGCTCCTGAGCATCGGCGGCATGCTGCTGCTCACCGTCTTGTTTCACGCTGCAGGCGGCTCACTGCACAGCACTGCCGGGACCGCAGTCGTCCTGCTTGGGATGGCGCTACCTTCCGTTGCGAGGGTGATAGTCGTGCGCTTCGTCGATACGGGTTTCGCCGCGCCGCTCCCGTTGCGGGATGGGAAGCGGCCTCGCCTGCAGGTGCTGCTCGTGCCGCTGCTGCTGGTTGTGGCAATCTATGGCGTGGCCTACGGCGGCGCTGCGCTCGCTGGGGTATCGCGAGCAGCACCGGTTTGGAACGGTGCCGGCAAGATTGCCGCAAACGTGCTGGTCAACGGTGTGCTGGTCTCCATCCCCGGGTTCATCGGTGCGTTCGGCGAGGAGTGGGGATGGCGCGGGTACCTCCAGCCAAGATTGGATCAACTGGGCGTGCCGTTCTCGCCCTGGGTGCTGGCCGGGGTCGCCGTGATGTATCACGCTCCGTTTATCGTGGCCCTCGGCTACGTGAACGCCGGTGGCGTGTTGGTTTCCCTGGGTCTGTTCGCTCTGCTCGAGCTTGGGCTGGCGCCCACCTGGACCTACGTGACGTACCGCTTGCGTTCGGTGTGGGCTGCCGTTTGGATCCACACGCTGCACAACACGTTTTCCCAGGTCCTGTTTCCCAAGAGCTTGGGCGTGGGCGACGAGCGTCTTCTCGGCGAATCGGGACTGCTGCCATGCGCCGGGTATCTGCTAGTCGCGGGTGCGTGCGTGTTGGCTGCGCGCCGTCGGTCGAAGACGTTCCAGGCCTTCCTGCGAGACAGCGTTCGGTAGACCAGCATTTGCTGCGACCAGGCGCGGGGCCGACGCAATTACTTCGCGTCTATTCTCAATTGAGGCGCTACTCGTTGCGGCATCGCCCTTGCTTGTATGGGCGTCATGGATTGTGGAAGCGTGATGAACCATCCACTGGTGACGCTGGCTGAGACGGAAACCGTCGAAGCGGCTGCGCAGGTGATGGCTGAGGGGAAGTTCGGCTTCATCGCCGTTCAAGGTCCAGCGGGGGAACTGGTTGGGGTGCTCACGGATCGGGATTTGGCCGTCCGAGTGTGCGCACAAAACCTGCCTGCGGATGCAACCCGCGTGGGGAGTGTGATGACCACGGAAGTCATCAGCTGTCACCGCGACGACTCGGTGGAAGTTGCCGAGGCACTGATGGCCCAACACCAGAAGCAGCGAATCGTCGTGCTGGGTGACGGTGGCGTGCCGGCCGGCGTGCTGAGCCTTTCGGATCTGGCGCAGTGCGAGCAGCCGCTGAAGGTCGCGACCTTGCTGCGGCAGGTGAAATCCCGGGAGTTTCGCTACAAGGGCAGCCAACCTCCCGAGCGGATGCCATGAAGATCCGGCACTTGGAGGGGGACACGCCGCGTATGCCGATGCGGCCCAGCGATCATGAGCGGGTGCAGCTGCGGATCGCCACCTGGCCCGTTGCACCCGGGCAGAGCGTGTGGGTGTCCTTGCGGGTCGGCGAGCAGGCGGCGCCCCGCACCGTCCGCGCGGCGTGGGTCGAAAATCGGGACGGCAGCAGCTACTGGGAGGCAGAAATCGGCGCATTCGCCGACGGCGACAGCGTTGAGTACACGGTGCTTGGCGACGACCGGGACGGCAACCAGGCTTCCGCCGGCCCCTTTCACGTGCACGTGGGGCCAAGGCTCGGCATCGCCCTGTTGTGGCACCAGCACCAACCCTTGTATCGCCCCATCGGCAATCAGGGGCCGTTGTGGGCACCCTGGGTCCGTCTGCACGCGCTCAGGGACTACTTCTCGATGCCTTGGCTCTTGGCACAGGAGCCGGAAGCACGCGCGACGATCAACCTCACGCCAGTCTTGCTCAAGCAGTTGCTGCACTACGTTGAACAAGGCGGCACGGACGAAGCGTTGGTCTTGACGGAGACGCCCGCCGAGCGTCTCGGAAGCGCCGGAGAAACGGCGGTGCTGCGCAACTTCTTCGACGCGCACTTGCACAATCAGATCGAAATCGCGCCGCGCTACGCTGAGCTGTATCGACAGCGGGCAGAGGAACGCCCGTTTAGTGCGCAGGACCTGCGCGATTTGCAGATGTGGTTCAACTTGGCCTGGTTCGGGGTCGAGTTCCGAACCGGACAGGTGGAGCTGCCCACGGGCCAAAGCGCCAGCGTGCGGCGCTTCGTGGAGCAGGGACGTGACTTTCGTCACGAAGACGTCCTCGAGATGGTGGCCGAGCAACATAAGCTGCTTGCGGCCGTCGTGCCGATGCATCGCAAGCTTCGGGAGCGCGGTCAGCTCGAGCTCACCACCACGCCTTTCTACCACCCCATCTTGCCGCTCTTGATCGACTCCGACTGCGCGACCATCGATCGGCCTGGCACGTCCCTGCCGCGCCGCTTCGCGCATCCGGGCGACGCGGACGCGCAGGTAGAGCGCGCCCAGGCCTATTTCACGCGCCTATTCGGTGCTCCCG
>CALMUT010000325.1 GCA_937872925.1 uncultured Myxococcales bacterium
CGCGCCGCCGAGTGCGCGGCAGGTGTGTCAAGTGCGCCCGCGGCGCGCGCCGGCAAGTGCGTCAAATCCACACCGCATCGCGCGCCGCCGAGTGCGCGGCAGGTGTGTCAAGTGCGCCCGCGGCGCGCGCCGGCAAGTGCGTCAAATCCACACCGCATCGCGCGCTGCCGAGTGCGCGGCAGGTGTGTCAAGTGCGCCCGCGGCGCTGCCGCCAAGCGCGTCGCACCCGTCGCGCGCCGCCAAGCGCGTCGCACGCGTCGCGCGCCGCCCAGCGCGGCGCGGCCAGGCTACAGCTCGTCCACCAGCGACAGCGCTTCCAGCAGCCGCACGCGCTGGCGCTTTAGTGCTTCCAATTGCTCTTTCGCCTCCGCCACCACTTCCGGCGGCGCTTTGTCGACGAAGTTCTTGTTGGCCAGGCGCTTCTCCATCGTTTCGATGTCCTTGTCGAGCTTCTTCACCGTGCGCTCGATGCGCGTCTTTTCTTTTTCGGGTTCGACCAGGCCCTTGAGGCCAACGAGCACTTCGAGTTCGCCGGCGACGCTCATCACATAGCCTTTGGGGCGTGGGCCGCCGGTGCTTTCGACGCTGGGCGGGCCGTCGGTCTTGACCAGGAATTGCAGCAAGCCGCCCTGGGCGCCCAAGAGATCTCGCAGCTCGGCTTCGGCGGCGCGCAGCACCAGGGGCACTTTGGCGCCGGGGTGCACTTCGTGTTCGCTGCGAGCAGCGCGGGCGACGCTGATGGCTTGCATCAAGACGTCCATCTGCTTTTCGACGCTCGCGTCCGCGCGGCCGTCGCTGGCCGTCGGATACTCCGCGACGGCGATGGACTTCGGGCTGTTCGCTGGCCGCGGCACGCGTTGCCACAGCTCTTCGGTGACGAAAGGCGCGTAAGGGTGCAACCCGCGCAGCACGGTCTCAATCACGTGGGCGAGCACGGCGCGGGTTTCGCTTTTGGCGGCTTCGTCTTCGCCAAAGAAGACCGGCTTGCTTGACTCGAGGAACCAGTCACAGAGCTCGTCCCAGACAAATGCGTACAGCGCGCGGGCGCCTTCATCGAGGCGGAAGTCGTCGATGCCGCGGGTGCTCGCTTCCACGGCGCCGGCGAGGCGCGACAGGATCCAACGATTGGGTAGCGAAGTGGCGGCGGGCACCTTGCCGTCGAGAGTGACGCCTTCGATGTGCGGCAGGGAGTAGCGCACGGCGTTGTAGAGCTTGTTGCAGAAGTTGCGGTAGCCCTCGATGCGCTTGGGCGACAGCGCGATGCGCTTGGCTTGGGGTGAGTAGCTGCACAACGTGAAGCGCACCGCGTCCGTGCCGTAGGCGGGGAAGCCTTCGCCCATCTGCGCCACCGAGGGATAGGCCTTCTTGAACTTGCCGAGGGCCTGCTTCACGGGCGCGCCGGGCAGTGCCTTCTGCACCACGGTTTCGAAGTCGGCGCCATGGATCAGATCGAGCGGATCAATGGTGTTGCCCTTCACTTTGCTCATCTTGTCGCCGGTCTCGTCCACCACGAGGCCGTGCAGCAGCACGCGCTTGAAGGGCACTTCGCCCATGAAGTGGATGCCCATCATCATCATGCGCGCCACCCAGAAGAACAGGATGTCGTAACCCGTCTCCATGTCACTGGTGGGATAGAAGCGCTTCAGCGCGACGGTTTCGTTAGGCCACCCAAGCGTCGAGAAGGGCCACAGCGCGCTGGAGAACCACGTGTCGAGCACGTCGGGGTCGCGGGTCAGGTGCTCGCTGTCGCATTCCGCGCACTTCTTCGGAGCCTCGTCGCGAGTCACCGTCACGTGCCCCTTATCGCAATAGAACGCGGGGATTTGATGGCCCCACCACAGCTGGCGACTGATGCACCAGTCTTGGATGTTCTCCAGCCAGTGGTTGTAGGTCTTGACCCACTCCGCCGGAATGATCTCCGTCTTGCCCTCCCGCACCGCGGCCAGCGCCGGATCCGCCAGCGGCTTCGTCTTCACGAACCACTGGGTGCTGATCATCGGCTCCACCACGGTGTTGCAGCGCTGACAGCGCGGCAGCTGCAGGGTGTGGGGTTTGCTGCCGCGTTCGAGTCCTGCGTCGGCGAGCGCTTGCTTCACGGCCTTGCGCGATACCTTGACGGTCTGGCCCTGGAAGTTGCCGGCTTCGCTATTGAGCGTGCCGTCCAGGTTCAGGATGTTGATCTCTTCGAGTTGGTGGCGCTTGCCCGTCGCAAAGTCGTTGAAGTCGTGAGCCGGCGTGACCTTCACGGCGCCGGTGCCGAACTCCGGATCCACCAGGATATCATCCGTGATCACCGGGATCAGGCGATCCACGAAGGGGTGCTTCAGCTTTTTTCCGTGCAGGTGCTTGTAACGCGCGTCCTCGGAGTGCACGGCCACGGCGGTGTCACCCAGCATCGTCTCCGGGCGCGTGGTGGCGACCACCAGCTCCGTCACGCCCGCGCCCGCGTCGGCGTCCGCCACCGGATAGGCGAACTCGTACATCTCGCCTTGGGCTTCTTCGTTCTCCACCTCGAGATCCGAGAGCGCCGTGCGGCAGTCGCTGCACCAGTTGATGAGGCGCGTGTCCCGATAGATGAGGCCCTCTTCGTACAGGCGCACGAAGCTCTCTTTGACCGCCAAAGAGAGATCCGGATCCATGGTGAACTTGCTGCGCTCCCAATCGCAGGAGCAGCCCAGCACTTCCATCTGTTTTTCGATGCGGCCGCCGCTCTTTGCGCGCCACTCCCACACGCGCTCGACAAACTTTTCGCGGCCAAGATCGTGACGCGAGAGTCCTTCCTGGCGCAGCTGGCGCTCCACGACGGTTTGCGTGGCGATGCCGGCGTGATCCATGCCCGGTTGCCACAAGGTATTGAAGCCCTGCATGCGCTTGTGGCGGATCAGCACGTCCTCGAGGGTGCCCATCAGGGCGTGGCCCATGTGCAGGCTGCCCGTGACGTTCGGTGGCGGCAGGGCGATCACGTACGTGGGCCGGTCGTCGCCCTCGGCGACGGACGCTTTGAACACACCTTCGTCAGACCAGAATTTGTACCAGCGGGGTTCGACCTCTTCTGGTTCGTACGCTTTGGGAAGCTCGGACATGGGCCGGGGAATATAGCGGCTTTCAGCGAGAAGTGTCAGGCCATCCTTAGGCAGCGCCAGCGGGCGCTGCTATCCGACGGCTCGGCGTTGGTGGTATTCTGCGCCATGCGCTTTCGTTGCGTCTTCTGGCTGGTTGCCGCTTCCAGTTTCTCTTGTGCTTGCTCCACCAAGAGCACCGGCAAGACCTCGGCAAAGGACGCGGGCTTTGCGGACTCGGCGTTGCCAGACGCCGGTGTCGATGCTCAAGCGGACGCGCCCCCTGACGCTCCGCCGCCCGACGCGCCACCGCCCGACGCGCCGCCAGCGGATGCGCCGACCGATGCTCCACCGCCAGACGCTCCACCACCTGACGCAGCGCTGCCCACCTACGCGCAGGAGGTCCTGAGCGACAACCCCATCCTCTACTTGCGTTTCGATGGTAACGTTGGCAGCGGCATAGATCTGTCCAACTCGGGCTCACTGCCCGGTGTAAATTGCGTGATCCAGACCGCAGATGCAGGCACCGCCAGCGTGACGGGCAAGGTTGGCAATGCAGTGAAGATTGGCGGCTCTGAGATCAACTGCGGCGACGTGGCGGAGTTCACTCTCAAATCGCCATTCACGCTCGAAGGTTGGTTTCAGAAGACCTCGGGAGCTACCGGGGCTCAACGACTGTTCTATCGTCTTGGCCCCTCGGCGAAGGGCTCACAGGGCTACGTGCTGAATTCCTCCGGATTTGGTGTTGCCATGTACCGCTACCTGGACAACGTCCCCAGTTCCATCGTTGCGACGCCGCCACTGGTGAACGGGACATGGAGCTACGTTGCGGCGACCTACGACGGGGCGCAGCTCTGCGTGTACCTCGATGGTGCGAGTCCGGACTGCGCCGGCTCGACGGAATCGATCCCGCCGGTCGCCACCACCTTGCGCCTCGGAGGCAGCGGCGGTTCGAATTTCACGGGCAACATGGACGAGGTCGCCATCTACTCAAAGGCGCTGAGCAAGGCGCGCATTGACGCCCACTACAACGCGGGCAAGTGAGACCTGCGCGCTAGTGCGTCACTTCGACGCTGCGGCTAATCGAGCGGAGCGCTTCTAGCAGCGAGCGATCGAAGTTTTGCTCGAGATCCTTGATCGCAGCCTTGAGCAACTCGGTGCCTTGCGTGCCCTGGGTTGCAGCGAAGTCCGGCGTGTTCTCCGCTGTAAACGGAGCATGGCAAGCGACGCCTGCAGTGCGTAGGTTCATCACGAAGACCGCGCCGACATAGCGACCGGGCGTGATTTTGCCATCAGCGACGGACGGAGCGACGCGGGACTCAGCTTGGAACAACGCAACGTGTCCACGCAGCGAGATCTCGTGGATGTACACGGCAACGCTGCCATTTGCGCGCCCGTCGCGCCTCGCTTCCGCGACGTAACGCGTCTCGGACGGACTGATCCACTGCCACGGATCACCGGACTTCGGCTCCACGCCTTTGAAAGCGCGGCCTAAGGCCTCGGCGTCGAACCCGAAAATACTCGCTGCCGTGGCCTTTGGATCGCGCGTCCGCTCGATCGCGGGGTCATCACAGTGTTTGATGCCGCTGCTGTACGGTGGCAGAGCCGCGTGCGCACGTTCGAGCGCTTCCAATGCCGCCGGCGCACCACGGACGCCGGCTCTGCGGCGCTTGTCGGTAAACGCGCAGGCCAGCAGCGCAGCACAGAATACTGCGAGCACTGGTAGCGTGGCGGTGCGACTCTTGACGTTCATGGCCTGTGTTCGGGGCACTAGCATGGCGGGCGCCGTGAAGTGCCAATAACGCCTTCCATAGTGCGCTCAGGTCGACGCCTTCCCCTGCGATGGCGGTCAAGGACGGCCCAAGACTGCGATTGCTCGCGCCCGTGCGTGTCGCCTGCGTGTCCCTTCCAGGCGAGATGCTTTTGAAGGCATCTCCGCGATCAGGTCGCGCGGCGCGGCTCCGCGCGCTTCGCGCCGCGACCGCTACAAACTCGCAGCGCTAAACGTATCGCATTCCGTCGGAACGCCCGTGTCCATGCCGCGTTTGAACCAACGCACGCGCTGCTCGCCGGTGCCGTGAGAGAAGCTTTCCGGTGAGACGCGTCCGCGAGCGCGGCGCTGCAGGGTGTCGTCGCCAATGGCCGTGGCTGCGCCGAGCGCTTCGTCGATGTCGCCAATCTCAAGCAGACCCTGCTGCTTGACGTAGGCGCCCCACACACCGGCGTAGCAGTCGGCCTGCAGCTCCATGCGCACCGCGTTGCCCGTGGGGCCCTTGTCTTTGCCCGCGCCGCGCGGCGTGCCCACTAGGTTCTGCACGTGGTGGCCAACCTCGTGTGCGATCACGTAGCCCTTGGCGAAGTCTCCGAGCGCATCGAGCTTCTTTTGCAGGTCGTCCAAGAAGTCCAAGTCGACGTAGGCCTTGCTGTCAGCGGGACAGTAGAAGGGGCCGACGGCAGCTTGTTGAAAGCCGCACGCGCTTTCCACACCATCTCGAAACAACACCAGCGTCGGTTCCTTGTAGGTCTTGCCCAACTTGGGCAATGCGACCTTCCACGTGTCTTCGGTGGTCGCCAAGATCTTGCGCGTGAACACCGCGCCGGGGTCGTTCGGGTCGACGGGTTTCTGGGGGCCTGCCGCTGCGCTCTGCCCGCCCGGCGCGCTGGACAGCAGCTCCAAGGGGTTCTTACCGGTTACCACTGCCAGGACCAGGACGATCACGATCGTGGTTCCGGAAAGTGCGACCGCGCCGCGCTTGGCGGGGCTGCCGCTCGAGCCCATGCCCCGGCGCGTCTACGACGAGC
>CALMUT010000326.1 GCA_937872925.1 uncultured Myxococcales bacterium
CGGGCGGCGTAGCGACGGGCGGCACGGGCGGCGTAGCGACGGGCGGCACGGGCGGTACCGGTGGCGTCACTGGCCTAGATTGTACGAAGTGGCCGGGCGCGAAGTCCTTCGCCGTGCAGGGCAAGACGCACTGCTATTGGCTGAACAATTCTGGAAAGAATTTCGACGACTCCAAGAAGACCTGCAGCGACGCAGGCGGCTACCTGGCGACCATCCACTCCAAGGCCGAAAACGACTTCGTGAAGTCGGTGGCCTTTGGCAACGCGAGTGCGGTCTGGATCGGCCTGTGGCGACCGTTCCTAGCGTGGTGCAGTACCGGATCTAACTTCGAGTGGGTCACCAACGAAGCCAATCCGTACCAAAACTGGGATAGCGGCGAGCCCAACTGCAGCGGCCAGGGCGGCGTGATGGACAGCGGTGGCGGCTGGCGGGATCGCGCCGGCTGGGAAAGCTACGCTTTCGTCTGCGAAGCCGGTCCGGCGTACCAATAGGCCCACGCTCGGATCTGGCGCGCTGGGCCCCGTGCCTTGCGTCAGTGCAGATCGGAACTCAGGGGGCGGCGCCCGTTGCTGGAGGCAATGCTTCCCAGCGTAGGGATTCGCCGAACTGGCCGTTCAACTTGATCGTGCGCCAGCGCTTCAGGCTCATGAAGTAGATGCCGGGCTTTTTGCCGCGATCCGAGAAAAACGCGATCAAGCGTCCGTCCGGGCTGCACGCCGGGTACTTGTTGGTGGCCTGGTTGCGCGTCAGCCGAGCGATCCCTTGGCCCTTTTCGTCGCTCATCACTAGGTCCTGTTTGTCGCCGTACACGGCCACGGAATAGACCAACCGGATCCCGTCTTCGGTATCGCAGAATGTCGGCGCCGCTGCCGTGAAACCGGCAGGTGACACGGGCTTGTTGTCCACGTAGACGCGCTGGCTGCCGCGCTTCTTCGGGTTTCCACCAATCCACGCCAGCTTGCCGCTGGGCGAAAAGGCCGGGTGCGTTGAGAGCGGCGTGCTGGAAACTTTCTTCATGCCTGAGCCGTCGGTATTGCCGACGTAGATCGAACTGCCGAGCTTCTCCGCCACTGCAAGTGCCATGCGTTTGCGGTCCTTGTCGAAGGCCACGCTATAGATGCTGGTCTTGAAAGGGGCCGCTATGTTGATATGCTTGACGCCGTCCCAGCACAGCAGCTTGAAGGGCGAGTAGTTCTTGCTCTCCGCGTAGAAGATGGTGTCCTGTGGCCCCCAGGCGGGGGCGATGGCCGTTTGGTTCGGGTCGGTCAGAGGCTTCAGGTCGTGGCCATCGGAGTCCATGCTGAAGATGCGACGGTTCTTGCCCCATTTGCCGCTGAATACGAAGTGACTGGCGAAGCCACCAGGTCGGCCCGTGAGGGCTCCGAGCAGGGCGTCCGTGATGCGGTGCGAGGTGACGCGGATGTCCTTGGCGTCCACCAGGAGCGACTTTTCGTACACCGGGTCTTTGCCCACGCTGGGGAAGTACGCGATGCCGAAGACTTCGATCTTGCCCGAAGCGTGTTTGCGTGCCGCCACTTTGACGATGGCTTCTGCACCGAGCTTGCGCCACTCATCAACGGCCACCGGGTCGTTGAATCCGTACAAACCGGGCGGCGCTTTGCTGTCGGAGATGACGTCGTACATGCCGGACAGTTCGATGTCCCGCCGCACGATGCCCCGCAGGGTCACGTCTTCGAGATCCGGCGCGAGACTCGGCAGCACCGCGATCTTCGGGATGTGCTCTTGCACCGTTCCGGTGACGACGTATTCACCGAGCAACGCTTCGTCCGCAGCGGCGCTCGAGCTGGTGTCCGCTACCGCGTGCACCGCCACAGAGCTGACGGCCACGGTGGAGAGCAGCAACGGAAAGAGTTTTACTTGCATTGATTCGTTCGTCCGGAAAACGTGACACTCACGACGGATGGCACCTTGCATGTTGTGCACAGCGGCGGCGGGGGCGGCAATTGCTGACCTACCATGCCATCCATGGCACCACGAACCCGGCTGTCAAAGGCTGGGTTCCCGCTTGGGCGCGACAGAGAGTATCCGGTCACAGTTCTGTCGGGTGAGACGTTGGCGCTGACCAAAGCAGTCAAATTCTTGAGCTGTTCACAGGGAACTTCGCCAACAGGCGGGCGAAAACGGGCATTGAACCAGCTCAGGATCTTCACATGATACGTCTTCGCCCAGTTTGCCTGCAGCGGATCCGTGGTGGTTCCTTCTTTCACACCATCAGCGGAACCTTCGCCCACGACCTCTGACTCATTGGGCGAACCGGCTTCTTGTTGCGGACCGGCGTCCGTGAGCAGCGCGGCTCCATCGGTCACCTGCGCGTCGGGCGGCGGCGCTTGCGCGTCGCCGGTGGCCACCGCCGAAGACGGGATCGCTTCCGGGTCGTCCTTCGCCTTTTCGGACGGTGCGCTGGCTTCTTCGAACTGCTCCTGGGGGATCGGCGCGAGCTTCTTCCACATGTCGGGCAGCTTCGCGCGTACCTTCTTCTTGCCGCCCAGCTTCATCATCGGTCCGATGTCGTCGAGCACAGGCTTGACCGCGATGGTTTCCTCTTCGGGCTTCGGCTCTTCCTTGGCCACGATGCGTGAATCCGCTGCGCCTGCCGCCACCAAGAGCACACTAAAACTGGCCTGCACGATCACCGCAGCGCCGATGGCAACCAGTACCTCGAGGGGCAGGAAGGTCTCTGAGCGGGAAGTCACGGCTGCTTTTTGACCGCCGGCTTGCTGCCGGGCTTGGGTTTCTCGGGCGCTTCTTCTTCGACTTCTTCCAGCTCGGGCTGCACCAGCAGGTTCAGGCTCTCCACACCACTATTACGCGCGGCCGCGACCACCGTTGCCACGATGCCGTAGCGCGCGTCTTTGTCGGCGCGGATGTACAACTCGCGCTCCTTCTGGACACGCGCGCTTTCCTTCAGTGCCTCGTCAATGCGGCCCGTGACGTCTTTCTCGCCGAATAAGATGCGCTCGTCCTTGGTGACCGTCACCAAAAGCCGAGCGTCCTTCACGGGTGTCTGCGCCGCGCGCACCTCTGGCAGGTTGATGCGCAGGCCCGTGGTGAGCAGGGGCGCCGTGACCATGAACACGACCAGCAGCACCAACATGACGTCCACGAAGGGCGTCACGTTGATTTCAGTGAATCCGCTGCGACGGCCGCGGCCGCCCCCGATTTTGGCGCCCACGGCTCAGCCTCCCGCGTAGCCCATCTGAGGCTGTGCGGGGGGTCGACCGGATTCCTTGACCAGGGGAACGGCCGAAGACGGACCACCCGGATCCGCGGCCAAGGTCTCCGCCCAGGACTCGGCCGATGCGGTCAGTTCTTCCAGTAGGTCGCCGATGCGGCGATCGACGAAGTTGTAGCCGATCGTCGCCGGGATCGCCGCGACCAGTCCGAAGGCCGTTGCGATCAGTGCCTCGCCAATGGCCGGTGCAACCACCGGCAAGGACGCGCTCTTCTCCAGGCCGATGCGCAAGAACGCATCCATGATGCCCCAAACCGTGCCGAATAGACCGATGAAGGGCGATGAGGATGCGATGCTTGAGAGCGTCGGCATCAAGGAGCTGGCGCGCTGCGCCTCGGTTGCAACCGCGCGCTTGGCCACGGCGATCAGAAGGTCCGACGACAGGTTGGTTTGGTGGTGTCGCTTTGCCAGTTCCAGCACCACCCGCCCACCCGGGGAGTTGCGGTGTTTCAAAGCGATGGAGATGAGCTCCGAGGAGCTCGTAATGCTCTCCACCTCTTTTTCGAACTTATGCTGATCGCTAGTTAGCCGGCGCAACTGCAGCGACTTCAATACCCAGATGACCCACACCGCAGTGGAAGCCAGCATGAGAACAAGCAGAACGACCAACACGACGCCGGACGAATCCAACATCAGATGGAGCGGATCGAGCTTGCCACTTTCGACAGGGGCTGCGGTCATGTTCTCTCTTGTTCAGTTAGGAGCGGTGTGGGTGTGCCGTAGAGGCTCAGTCGCCCAGGACGATGTCGACGCGGCGGTCACGTGACCAACCCGACTCATCTGTGCCGGAGGCGTCCATTTCGCCGCGGGAAGTCGTAGCGACCTTGCCGTCGTCCAGGCCCTTCTTGACGATGAAGCCCTTGACGTTGTCGGCGCGTCGGCCGCCGAGCACCAAGTTGTAGTCCTCGTCACCACGGGGATCGGCATGCCCAACGAGGCGCATCTGCCGGCCGGCGAGCGGGCCGCTGGTGAAGCACGTTGCCAACTGCCCAAGGACTTTGTGGTCCTGGCCGCGGATGTTTGCCGAGTCGAAGGCAAAGAAGGCGTCGGCGTCAGAGATCCCACAGGCTTTCTTGATCTCGTCGGAAATGTTGATCTGGCTCTTGTTTGGGTCATCGCCCGGCTTCTTGTTGGCGCCATCGTCGTTGAGCGCCGACGTCGTCGGGCCTTCGGTGCCGCCCGTGGGCGCCGCCGGGGGCTCTTTGGGGTCCGAGCCGCACGCGGCGCATGCGAGCGCAGTAGCAAGCGATACGAAAACCAATTTCTTCATTTCGATACTCCTCAGTCCAGGATGGAAATAGTTACGTCCGGCAATCGCCGTCGATCGTCGTTCGCCTGAAAGCCGCCAGACCCTCCTGCCCGCTCGCAACTCCCATGGCGCGAAAAACGCGCACCGGCATCCGAAGATTCCCCTAGATACTCGGGAGTGGGCTGCGATGCAATCTGGTCTAAGTATGCAAAACCACGACGTTTTGCGTCTGATACCGGCCCTACGCCTCAGTGCCGGATGGTCAGATAGAGCGAGATGAGGGCGATCCCGACAATGAAAAACACGATCAAGGCCACGCCCCGGGAGCTGCGGCGGGTCTCCACCGGGGGTGTTCGGAGGGTTTCGAGTTGCGCCAGCGCCAACGCCAACACGGCTTGCAAGCGCTTTTCTGCAGTCGGACCGCGCTCCCGATCCCCAGCCATTCCGCGGTAGCGGGCTGCCGCTTCAGCCAAACGATTCTTGGCGTTGCATAGCTCCAAGTAAGCCGCGTGCGCCTTGTCGTTCTCCCAATCAGCTACGACCTGTTTCCACAGTGCTTCGAGCCCCGGGTCCGGCAAGTCCGTGTTCATCCGTGCCGTGCCAAGATATCAGAAATTCAGCGCAACTCTGCAAGTAGGTGCTTCGTGATCTGGAAGTACTCTTGCCGCGAGTACGGCTGGTTCAAGATGTGGAAGTCCTTGTTGGCCAAGCCCACGCAGCCGAAGCAGTACGAAGAACCAGAGCACCCCACCGAGCGGACCAAGTACGAAGACCCGCTGCAGTCTTCGCAGTCCGTGCAGTGGTGGCACGACATCAAGTTTTCACATGTCGTACAGTGAGAACAGTCTGTGCAACCGCTACATTCGCTGCAAAAGTGGCAACGCAGCAGCTTGGCGGAGCTTGTGCAAAACGTGCAGGCCGTGCAGCCTTTACAGTCCGTGCACTTCACGCAGCCGAAGTTGTCGACCCTCCCACGGTTTTCCGCGATGAGCGTGCGAAAGCGCATCTCGAACTCCCGTGCGGATAGCGCGGTGCTCATCGGCGGAGCTCAGTTGCGCAGTGAACGTCGCAGTTCGGCAGCCGCTTCTCGAGATTGTGCCTCGTCCGCGTACTCTTCCAGGCGCCGCAGTCGCTGGGTGAGAATCGGCACCTTCGCCGGGGCCTCTTCCTGCAGTAGCCGCGTCAGCGCAATGATGGCGTCTCGGGCGCGTGACTCATCAAAATGCTCAAGTAGCTGCAGCTGAACCGCCTGTTCCAGTGGGAACTCGAAGCCGGCCTCCAGATACTCGTTGGCCGCGCGACTGATCGCACCGCGAGTCTCCGAATGCATCAGGCGATCGAGCAACCGCTGCCGATTGCGTTCGCTTTCGTCGGTTTCGCCGCGGTTCAGTGTGACAATCCGCGCTGCGCGACGCTGGCCGCAGCCTGCCTCCACGCGCTTGGCCGCGCCGACGACGAGGGGCTCGGCAAGGGGCGCCGGAGCGGCGCCGTTTCCGTTGCCGTTTCCGTTGCTTTGGCCCGGGGCAGCTGATGCTGCGACCGAGCGTCGAGCTGGACGGGATATCAGCGGTGAATTGGGCCGCCTGGCGGCGATCATTACGGGTTCAACCGGGGCGGCTTCAGCGCGTCCGCGCCGCCGGCGTCGCCGGCCACCGCCCGTTCTCTGGCGTTGTCGATCCATGGTTTTTCCTTGAACATCGGCGCCCCCATGAGAGCCACCGGGTGCCTCGGTCGAGCGTTTTCCCCTGAGATTCGCCGCGCAGTACGCGACAGCCGAACCCGCTCGCCCCGAAAGCAGGTGTGGCTCTAGCACAGCCTCCAGCCTGGAGCCCGAGAAAATCGACCTGGGGAACAATCCGCTCACGTTGGGGGTCGGTCCTCGACCCTGGTCGCCTCCGCAGCTATGGTCGCGGCCGGTGCGCATGCAGGCGCCGACATCGCGAACCAAACGGAGGGTTTTGCTTTGGTCGAGCACGGAGAACACATCTGGCGCAACGGGGAGATCGTGGATTGGGCGACTGCCGGGTCTACCTCCCTGTTGACGCATACGCTGCACTACGGAGTAGGCGCGTTTGAGGGCATTCGCGCGTACAAACGCGGCAAGGGTGAGACGACGATTTTCCGTCTCAAAGAACACATCAATCGACTGTTCGAATCCTGTCGTTTGGTGATGCTCAAGCCTCGCGTTTCCGCTGAGCAGGTCGCTGAGGGCTGCGTCCAGATCCTGCTCGCGAACAAACTCGACGAAGCCTACCTACGCCCCTTGGTGACCGTGGGCGAAGGCACGATGGGCGTATACGCGCCCAACAACCCCATCGACACCCACATCATCACTTGGAAGTGGGGCGCCTACTTAGGCACCGAAGCACTGGAGAAAGGCATCCGTTGCAAGGTGTCGTCGTTCTCACGGCATCACATCAACGTTTCTTTCGCCAAAGGCAAGTTGGTTGGTCAGTACATCAACAGCGTGATGGCCAAACAAGAAGCCAAGCTGGACGGGTTCGATGAGGCGATCCTCACCGATGTAAACGGCTACGTGAGCGAAGGCTCAGGAGAGAATATCTTCATCGTCAAAAACGGCACCATCACCACGCCGCCGTTGTCGGCCAGCATTCTCGCCGGCATCACCCGGGAAACGCTGATGACCCTTGCTCGGGAGGCGGGCATCACCGTGCGCGAAGAGTATGTCACCCGCGACGAACTCTACTTGGCGGACGAAGTCTTCTTCACGGGCACTGCGGCGGAGGTCACCCCTGTGATCGAAGTGGACCATCGCGTGATCGGCGCAGGCGTCCGCGGGGAGATCACCAAGAGCCTGCAGGCGCGCTATTTCGACATCGTCAAAGGCACCGACGAGTCGCATCCCGAGTGGCACACGCCCGTCTGAATCCCGGCTGCTCAGCACGCATGCCACCTTTGCTACGCGCCGGCATCGCAGCGGCTGCGTTGTCGCTGCTATGCGCTTGCGGGCCGGCGGGGTCGACACCTACGCAAGGTGGCAGCGCGCCGCCGCCCGTGGCGCCGACCGCGTCGCCCGCCCAGCCGGAGCTGCCCGCGGGCGAGTTCGAAGTTGTGTTTGGGCCTCGCGCAGGGCTCTCTGTGCGTGTGCCAGCGCCGGCTCAGTGGCGCGCGGAAGACACCGAGCGCTGGTTCACGCTCAGCCATGTGGGCACAGAGACGAAGCTCGCCTTGCGCACATGGCGCGCTGAGCGGCGTGTGCGCCCGGAGCAATGCCAGGCTCAGGCGCGGCTTTGGCGCCACGACTTGCCGGCTCTTCCCTCGGAACACGTAGTGGACGAGCGCACTCTTTCGAGTCCTGCCGAGCACGCGGTGCACCTGACGGTCCTCGTGCAGCGCGCTGCGCCCGGCGAGCCCATCGTCGGCTGGGCGCTCGCCTTCGGCGCTGCCATCGGCAAGTGCTACGCCGCCATCTTCGAGACGCGCGCTCGGGGGGCAGGCGCGGAGGCGGCCATCGCCGGGCGCTTGGCCCTGGCCGCAGATGCCATCCTTCCGTCGGTGCAGGAGCAGGGCATCGACGAACGGGTACTGCGTCCCCGCTAGGCCGCGGTCCCGGCCGTCGCGTGCCTCAACCGAGGGCGAGGGACCGTAGTGCGTCTTGCTGACGTTTCTTGGCGCCGCCCACGCCGACCACATGGAGCGTCGCAGGTCTGAACAACTGTGAAGCGGCATCCCTCACTTCTGCTCGTGTCAACGACGACAGCCGCTCCCAGCGTGCCCCCGGCGTGCGCGCCACGCCCGTCAAGCAGCCGAAGCCGAAAAACTCCGCTGCCTCTTCCGGATGATCGACGAGCTCCGCGAGCTGAAATCCATAACGAGTCTTTGCTTTGTCCAATTCCGCGTCGGTTGGTCCGTGTTCCGCCAGGTCGAAGAGCAAACGCAACACCTCCGACAGCACCTCGGGCGCGCGCTCGTGATCGCTCTCCGCGGAAATATCGAAAAGTCCGCAATCCGAATACGCCTCGTAGGCGGCAGAAACGTCGTAGCAGAGGCCGCGCTCGTCGCAGATTTGATGGTACAGCCGCGTGGACATGCCATCGTCCAGAATACGCAGCAGCATGTCCGTTGCCGGCTCCAGAGCGCTGTGTTCTCCGGGCGCGTGAAACGCAACTTGCAGCTGAGTCTGACTCGACGCGTGGCGTACGTATTGAAAACGGGCGCCGTCGGCGATCTGCGGAGCCTGCTCTGGCTTCAGAGTCGCGCCCCGGGGCAAGGAGCGGAAGTGTTCGCGTGCCAAGCGCAGCACTTGGTCTGGATCCACGCGGCCCGCGACGGTGACGACAGTGTTTTCCCCCACGTACAGCTTGCGGTGATGCGCCTCGAGCTCCTCGCGGGTCATGGCCTCGACGCGCGCGATGCTTCCGGTAATCGGACGTCCGAGCGAATTGTCGCCGGAGGCTAGTCGGCGGATCAACGTGTCCGGATCGATCTCGTTGCCGGCGTCGTCCAGGCCCTCAAGGATCTCCTCCCGCACGATCTTCTTTTCGATCTCCAGGCTGTCAAAGATCGGCGCGCCGAATACTTCACCGAATAGCTCCAACACGGGTTCGAAGCACTCCGGCGGGATCGCAATGCCCAGCGTGCCGTGGTCCACATAGGTCGCCGCGCCGAGGGTGCCTCCGCGGCTTTCGAAGGCGAGCGCTTGCTGGTGTGCCGATGGATGGCGTGCGGTCCCACGGTAGAGCATGTGCTCTAGGAAGTGGCTCAGCCCGCATTCGTCTGCCGTCTCGTAGCGTGGTCCTGCGCGCAGTTGCGCCTCAATCACGACGCTGTGGATCTGCGGCATCGGCACGACCAGCAGCTGGAGACCGTTGTCCAGCGTGGTCTGTTCGCAACTAAGCTCCGGTGTTGTCATACAGTCGGGCTTCAGCCTTCGCTTTCGCCCTCGACTTCGTCTTGCTTCTTCTTCTCAAGCAGTGTGTCGTCGGTCTTGATCTTGTCTTTGGCAGCTTTGCGCAGATCCGCAACGTAGCGCGCAATGGCGTCCCGGGCCTTCTCTTGTTGCAGGCTGTACAAGATCTCGTGCTTGTCCTTGTCGAAGTCCCCGCGCTTCGCCAGAGTCTTCTCTTTGAGCTGCAGCACCGCCAGGCCGTTCTTCGTGGTGACAGGTTTCCCCAGCAGTCCCTCCACTTTCTCGATACCGAATACCTTGTCCCCGACTGCCTCCGTAGGGTCAGCATCAATCAGGGGGCCCGTCAGTCGATTGAAGGGCGGGCTGATTTCAACGCGCGGTCGATCGTCAGCGCTCATACCGGGCAGGATCCCGTCTGCCTTTGCCTTGAGAGCGGGTAGCTTTGACGCGGCGGCAGCCGCGAGCTCTTCGCCGAGTTCCTTTACGACGTCGTCGAGCTTCTCACCCTGCTTGGCACGCTCCAGGATGCGGTTTGCGGTTTTGTTGATGGCTTCATCGGCCTTGAGCGGCGTAGCCAAGCGGCGAGCAATCAGACGCTTGCCACGCTTCTCGACGTCTGGCTCGGCCAGCTTGCCAAGCATCTTGACCACATGAAAACCTCTGGGAGTTTCGATAACGGGGCTCAGCTCGCCGACCTTCAGGCTGGCCACCGCGTCGATCAATTCCTTCGCGCCGACGCCGTAGGCTTGGGTCATGCAGCCGTGCTCCCCACCCCAAGGCGCGCTGGCGGCTTCGCTGGTTTGCCGCGCGACTAGCTCGAAGCTCTCCTTGTTCTTCAGCTTCTCCACTGCCGCATCGATCTTCTGCCGCCGCTCCACCTTGACGGTGTCACTGGCTTCAGCCTCGGCTGCGACGAAGATTTCGCCCACCCAGGCGCATCCGGCCTGGGTGCGTTCCTTCTCGGTTTTCCAAGCTTCGTCGACCTGGGCGGCGTTTTCCTTCGCCCAGGCGTCGAGCGCCGCGTCACTCGTGTCCACGGCGTAACGCTGGAACCACGCCTTATCCAGATGTGCGATACGGGCCACTGCTTTGGACCGCTCCAGCTCCCAGGAGGAATATGCTTCTTCGACGGACACCCGCACCCGCGTTTGCACCAAGGCGCGCATGCGCTGAGCGGTGAGCTCGCGCCTCTGCATCTCCTTGAATTCTTTGGGAGAACGGTTGGTCGTGTTGCGAACAATGCGCTCGTAGATCTTGTAGTCGAACTCGCCGGTCTTCACGCTCTTGACCGGAAGCGCGCGCATGCCGTCGGGCGAGATCCCCAAATTGTAGGACAGGAAACCGGCCTGTGCAGCGGGCAGCGAAACATAAGCACGCCCAGAAGCGAGCTCGTCGTCGATTTCCTGTTCGCTGATGGTCAGCCCCAATCGATCCGCCTCGGCGAGCAACAGCTCTCGCTCGATGAGCCCTTCCATGACCTGCCGATTCAAGCCCATGGCGCGAATGCGCTTTTCCTGCATGCCGCGCGGGATCACCATGCGAGTCGCAGCGACGAACTCCTTGCGGTCGACACAGCGGTCGTAGACCTCGACTGCGCACGCGCGCCCAAGGGCTGCGGTGTCTCCGCGGCCGGCACGGAATTCCAAAACGAAGACGACGATGATGGCAAATACGACAGCGCCAACGATGACTTGGCCGGCGCCACCGCGCCGAAAGAGGCTCAGCATGGGGGGCGGGCAATACCATGCAGGGTTCGCACGGTCCACGGATCGGCCCGCGGGGCGGCCCGGATGTCAGCGGTCGGCGGTTTTCGCCATGGAAACCGCGGAGTTGAGCAAGTCGACCAAGTCCGCGTCGGGTACTGGGCCGGAAAGCACGACCTCGTACCAGGTATCCAGCACCCGGGTTCGGTCGCCGGGATCTAGGATCGGGTGCGCCGCGGTGGAGGTTTCCGAAAAGCCCAGTTGCTCGGCCGGGCCGACGGCGCTGCGCGCACGTGCCCAGAGTTCGTCCTCGGTTTCCCCAGGAAAATCCGCCGCTTGGGCGCGGAATACGATGCTGACGACGTAGCGGTCCGCGTCGCCCTCCACGCGGACTCCGCTGTCCATGATCAGGTTATCGCGCACGCGGTCCGCTAAAACCACCTGGTTGCCCAAGGTTCGGTACACCTCGAACCCCGCATCGAGGAGCCGTTTCTTCAGATCGGTGACGGTCGGGTCGGGCATGGGGATTCAGGCAGCGGAAGCCGCTGTTTGAAGAACGGCTGGACGGGCAATACTCAAGTCGCGCAGACCCACGCCGGCCCGCATGACAGCCCAAAATTCGCAGAGCCAGCAAGGTGCGTCAAGCAGAGCCGTCGTATCCGAGGCCGAATATCCCAACTATCTCGAAAACGCTGCGCCCTACCAGCGCTGGCTGCTATCTTCGCTTCGACCGTGAGCGGCCCAGACAAGTCCTCCAAGCCACCGGGCAAACCACCGGGAGATGGCCTCCACGACACGCGACGCCAAGTCGGCGGTGCCCGCCGCGAAGCGTCCGAACGCGTCCTGCTGAAGAGTGCGAGCGGCGAAGAGCTGATCGGATGGACCCTCAATCTGAGCCGAGGTGGCGTGCGCATCGTGATCGAGGATCCCGTCACCGTCGGCGACGATTTTGCCGTCTACATCGGCGAAGACGAGGAGCCACGGCATCGTGGTCGCGTCGTTTGGATGCAACAAGAGGCGGACGGGCAAATCGCTGGCATTCAATTCCTCCGCGAGGATGGGACGCCACTGACCGGTACGTTCCCGCCGCGGCACGAACCGCCCGGTGACTGAGCCGACGCCAACCGCGCAGCGACTGCTCGCGGCGGACGGTCCCCTGAGCGCTACATTTCCCGGCTACGAATCCCGGCCCGGGCAGCTGACGATGGCCGCTGCGGTCGAGGAGACGTTGCGTAACGACGGGATCTTACTGTGCGAAGCGGGCACCGGCACGGGCAAGACGCTCGCTTATCTCGTTCCCGCGATCTTGTCCGGGCGCAAAGTCGTTGTGTCGACGGCAACGCGCGCGCTGCAAGAACAGATCGCGACGCGGGACTTGCCGATGATTGGGGAACTGCTTGGCCTTTCCATCCACGCGCGGGTGGTGAAGGGGCTCTCGAACTATCTCTGCCTGCGGCGCTTCGAGGCGGCGCGCATCACCGCGAACGTTGGGGAAAAGCGTTCTCTGAACGTGATCGGCGAGATCGAACACTGGCGGCGCACCACACTGCAAGGCGACATCTCGGAGCTGCATGCGCTTTCGGAAAACGACAGTATCTGGCGTGAGGTGACCTCTTCCAGCGATACCCGGGTGGGAAGTCGCTGCGCACACCACGCGGATTGTTTCGTCACGAAGATGAAGCGCGAAGCAGAGCAAGCCCGGCTCCTGATCGTGAATCACCACCTATTCTTCGCGGATCTGGCCCTGCGCGGCGCGCACCCCGGACGCGTGCTGCCCAACTATGACTGCGTCATTTTCGATGAAGCGCACCAACTCGAAAGCATTGCCACGGACTTCTTTGGTCGTAGCGTGAGCAGCGGGCGGATTGAAGCGATGCTGCGTGAGGGCGCACGTGCTCTCGAACTTGCGCGTGCGTTGGGCGTTCGCGTGGACGCCGAGAGTCCGGTTCGCGTACTGCGTGTACGCTCGGAGGATTTTTGGCAGGCGATGACCCGCGCCACTGAAGCGTCTCCGGACACCCGTGTCGTTGTCGAGCGCGACTTGTGGTCCGGTGCCGTCGCGGATGCATGGCACGCGCTGGACACCGCTCTCGAGCAATGGAGTGAAACTTGCGCCCGCGCGGCGAGCGGTATGGAGCAAACGGGCACAACTGCCAGCGGCGCGTTGGAGGCCCTTGAACAACTGTCGGCTCGGGCCACAGAATCGCGCAACGCGCTTTCCGAAATCGCCGAGGGCGCAAACGGTTACGTCTCGTTCTTAGAGCGCTCCGCACGCACCCTGACGTTAAGCAGCCGCCCCGTCGATCTTTCGCATACGCTGCGCGATCGCATTTTCGAAACAGTGCCGGCTGCGGTGCTGACGAGCGCCACCCTGGCCACCGATAGCGCCGAGAAGGACGGCGCGTTTCGCTACGTGCGCCGCCGGCTCGGTCTGAGCCCGGAACTCGCCGTCACGGAGCTCGTGGTGCCAACGCCTTTCGATCTGGAAAACCAAGCGCTGCTCTACACGCCGAAAGACCTTCCGTCGCCCCGGGACCCTGTGTTCACCCAGCGCGCGGCGGAGCGGATTTCCGAGTTGGTGCGCCTCACGGACGGAGGAGCGTTCGTGCTCACGACCTCGCTACGGGCCATGCGGCAGCTGAGTGCATTGTTGCGCCGCGCCCTGCCGGATCGCGACGTGTTGCTCCAGGGCGACGCGCCGAAGAACGCACTGTTGCAGGCGTTTCGCGGGTCCGGACGCGCAGTGCTGGTGGCGACGCTGTCCTTTTGGGAGGGCGTGGACGTGCCGGGGCGCGCACTTCGCCTCGTGATCTTGGAAAAGGTGCCGTTCTCCGTGCCCACAGATCCCGTGCTGGGCGCACGTTCGCGGGCTTTGGAGGAAGAGGGCGGAAACCCGTTCATGGACTTGGTGGTGCCCCAAGCGGCGATTACTTTGAAGCAGGGCTTCGGGCGCCTGATCCGCACCAAAGACGACCGTGGCATCGTCGCGCTCCTCGACGAGCGCGTGCACCGCCGCGGTTATGGCACGCGCTTGCTGCGCTCGTTGCCCCCCGCCAAGCGCACACACCTATTCGAAGACGTACGCCAGTTTTGCACCAAGCACGCCCTAGGGGCTGCTCCGTGATGCGGCCCTTCGCTCCGGGCGCCCGGGGTTGGGCTCGTGACAGGTGTTGCTGAAGGGCTGAAGCGTCACCTGAGTTGCTTCGTCCCTCACGCCTTCTTAGCGCGTCGCTTCGAAGCGCCGCGCTTGGCGGTCTTCTTCGCGGCGCCACGCTTGGCGGTCTTCTTCGCGGGCTTCTTCACCGCGCCGCGCTTAGCCACGCTGCGCGTTGCGGTCTTCTTCGCGCGGCCCTTGGCGCCTTTGGTCGCGCTGCGTTTGGCGGCTTTCTTAGCGGCCTTGGCGCCGCCCTTGGCGGATTGCTTCGCCGCCTTCGGGGACTTCTTTGTGCTGCGTTTTGCCGTCTTCTTGTTTGTTTTCTTGCCGACGGATTTCTTGGCGGCCTTCCGCTTTGCCGCGGGCTTCTTGGCGGCGGCCTTCTTGGCAGCTGGTTTTGCCGCGGGCTTCTTAGCGGCGGGCTTTTTTGCGGCGGGCTTCTTGGCAGCGGGGTTTGCGGCGGGGGTTTTTGGCGGGGGGGGGTGGGGGGGGGGTTGGGGGGGGGGGGGGGGCGGGGGGGGGGGGGGGGGGGCCGGGGGGGGGGGGCCCCCGCCCCCCCGGCCCCCCCCCC
>CALMUT010000327.1 GCA_937872925.1 uncultured Myxococcales bacterium
GCGCCCGCGCCCGCCCCCGCGCCCGCGCCCCACGCCCGCTCTCACGCCCGCGCCCGCGCCCGCGCCCGCGCCCAAGCCCTCCCAGTCTCAGGCCGCCCGCCGGGTCGATGCCGGCGGTGGGCTGGACGGTCGGGACGGTCGGCGGGGTAGCGGGGTCACCGAGGGGTTTCGCCCCAGGGCTTCGACCGGGACGCGCATGACTAGCTTTGCCGCAGTGCGTCGCGGCTGCAGGCGCACGGTTCCAACGAACAGCAGCGTGGCGAGCAGTGCGGGGAGGAGAGCGAAGAAGAGCATGTGTTCGTATCCAGATGAGCAAGGCATGTGCCCTGCTCGGGGAAGGCGGGACTCTAGGGAAAACCATAGGTTTTGGGCAAGCCCTGGGTTTGCGGAGACACCCGCCGTGGGTCCCCGGACACGGGCCCGGGGGCAGTCGCCGCAGGCACCGGTACCCAAGTTATCCCCAGGTCGGATGCACTGAACGGACTAGCATGTGGGGCATTGGGAGCGCACAGGTGCTTGGAATTATTGAGAAAGGACGTCTGCCGACTTGTTGACAGGGTGGGGTGCCGCCCTCTAGTTTCGCCAGTGCCAGTGGGAGAAAGTGGGGTGAAGTGTCGCTCCCTCCCAATTGGTGGCAAAACATGTTTCGCGGGCAATTCATCCACAGCATCGACGCCAAGGGACGCGTGAGTCTCCCTGCGCGTTTTCGTGATGCGCTGCTGCGAGACGGGGACGCGCGTTTCATCCTCACGCCCGCGCTATTCGACCCGTGTCTGCACCTGCACCCCATTGCTGCCTGGGAGGCATTGGAGACGAAGCTGAATGAGTTGCCCAGTTTCGATCCGAACATCGTGCGCTTTCGGCGGCTGTACATCTCCGCGGCCATTGAGTGCGAGCTGGACAAAGCGGGCCGCGTGCTGGTGCCGCCGGCGTTGCGCGAGCGCACCCAGCTGAACAAAGACGCGCTGTGGGCCGGCATGGGTCGCACCGTGGAACTGTGGGCGAAGGAGCGCTGGGAAGCCGCGTTGTCGATGACGCCCGAGCAGGAACAAGACTTCCGGCGCGCCGTGATGGAGCAGATCAGGATATGACCAACGTGGCAGCTATCTACGAAGAGCCTCGCGAATACCATCACGTCACCGTGATGCCCGGCGAGGTGGTGTCGGCATTGCAGACAGATCGTGGCGGTCTGTTTCTCGATGTGACCGCCGGCGGAGGCGGTCACTGCGAAGCGATCCTCGAATCCAGCGACAGCGCTCGGGTCATTGCTTTCGACCGCGATCCGGATGCAATCGCCGCCGCTGGCGCTCGGCTGCAGCGCTTCGGAGAGCGAGCGCGGGTCGTGCGGGCGAGTTTCGACGAGGTCGAAGCATATCTCCGCGAGAGCGGGGCGGGCGTCGTTGCGGGACTGGTGGCGGATCTGGGGGTGAGTTCGCACCAACTGGATGACCCGGAGCGCGGCATGAGCTTTCGCGCGGAAGGTCCCTTGGACATGCGCATGGATCCCGAAGCCGGCGAGACGGCGCAAGAGTTGATCGAGCGCGTCAGCCAAGACGAACTAGCCGACATCATTTACGCCTTCGGCGAAGAGCGTCGCTCACGTCGCGTCGCACGCTGCATCAAGCAAAGCGCGGAGCGCGGGGAGCTGGCGACGACCCTCGACCTGCGCCGCGCGGTGGTGCGTGCCGTCGGACCGCGCCGGGTGGGCGGCATCGATCCCGCCACTCGGACGTTCCAAGCGTTGAGGATCGCGGTGAACGGAGAGCTCGACCAACTGAAGCACCTGCTTGAGATGGCCACTCGGATCGTGGCTCCCGGTGGGATTGCGACCTTCATCAGCTTTCATTCTTTGGAAGACCGTCTGGTGAAGCGTGCGCTGCGACAGCGCGCGTTGTGGCGGCCGCTGACCAAGAAACCGGTTCTCGCCGCCGCCGAAGAGCAGGCGGACAACCCCCGAGCACGGAGCGCCAAACTGCGCGCGGCCGAGCGCCTGGAGAGCGAGGACTCGGAGTGAACGAGAAGAGTCCGTTCCTGACGCTGTGGACGCTGGCGGTGATCGCGGCGTGTTCGGCGTTCGTGCTGTACCTGGGCATGCGGGTCAAGAACGTCGAACTCGGCTACGAGCTGGGACGTTCTCACGCGCGCGTTGCCCGGCTGCGCGAGGTCAAGCGGGTGCTGGAGCTTGAGCTATCCAGCCACAAGACCCCGGAACGGGTCGATTTGGTTGCCCGCAGCCTGCTGGGCATGAGCGAGCCCTCTCCGGACCGCATCATTTCCGCGGGGATCAGTCCGGAAGTGAAGCCCGAAGAAGAGCAGCTCGACGCGCCAAGCCCGGAGGCCCAGCCGTGAGGAGTCTAGACACCCCCCGTGGGCGTTACATCCGCATGCGCATGGGATTCTTGTGCGGCGTGCTCGCCTTCGGCATGGGCTTGGTGCTGTCAGCGGGGTTTGAGTTGATGGTGGCCGAGGGGCCAGCCTGGCGTGAACTTGCGGAAAAACAGCGCCAGCGCCGCCTGCACGTGACCCCCAAGCGCGGCACCATCTACGACCGCAACGGCAGTGCGCTTGCCGTCAGCGTGGAGGTGCCGAGCGTTTCCTTGGACGCCGTCGAGTTGCTTCGCGGCGTGGCGCCTCAGAAGATCCCAGTGGTCGCGCGAGACTCGGCGAATCGCATCGCTGCGGCGCTCAGCCTCGATCCGGCGCAGGTGGAGCGCCGCATTCTGGCCAAACGGCGCTTCGCCTGGCTCAAGCGCCGCATCACCAGCAAAGAGGCCGAGGCCATCCGCAAGCTTTCGTCCAGCAAAGAGTCTGGCGACGCGCGCGTCCGAGGATTGATCGTGGAGGGCGAAGGCAAGCGATACTACCCGCGTCGCGCTCTCGGCGGCCCGCTACTCGGCTTCGTTGCTCCCGACGGTGAAGGCAAGGACGGCTTCGAGCTGAGCATGAACCGTGAGTTGATGGGCCACGTGGAGCAACTGCGCGGCCTGCGTGATCGCTCCGGCCGACTGATCTTCTCCGAAGGCATTCACGACGAACAAGCCCTCGCGGGGCACAACCTGTACCTGACCCTGGACCAGGGCATTCAGTTCACTGCCGAGCGTGAGCTCGCGAACGCCGCACGCACCTTCGAAGCCAGCGGTGGCTCGGTGATCGTGGTGGACCCCTACACCGGCGAGATCCTGGCAATGGCTAGCTGGCCTGGATACAACCCCAACGACTACGGCGACAGCGAGCCGGCTGAGCGGCGCACCCGTGGTTTGACGGATTCTTTCGAGCCCGGCTCGACCATGAAGATCTTCACCCTCGCGGCGGGGCTTGGCGCTGGGGTGATCGAGCCAACCCAGAAGCTCTTTTGCGAAAAGGGGCTGATGGCGGTCGACAACGTCACGATCCGCGACACGCATCCAGCGGGTTGGCTCACGGTGTCCCAAGTCTTGGCGGTGTCGTCGAATATTTGCGCGGCCAAGATCGGCCTGTCCATGGGCGGCAATAAACTCTACGACTCGCTGCTCCGCTTTGGATTCGGACAAGAGTCCGGCGTGCCGCTGCCGGGAGAGTCGTCGGGGACCCTGCGGCCGCGCGGGCGTCCTTGGGTACAAGTCGAAACTGCGGCGGCCTCTTTCGGCCAGGGCATCAGCGTCACGAACCTGCAGCTTGCCATGGCGACCGCGGCGTTGGCCAACGGTGGGCAGCTGATGGAGCCCATCATCGTCAAGCGCGTGACGACTGCCACGGGCGAGTTGGTGCGCGAAGCGGCGCCGCGCACGCGTCGCCGCGTGGTGCCGCGCCGCGTAGCAGCGACTCTGGCGGAGATGATGGTCGCCGTGACTGAGGGCGAAGGCACGGGCCTGGAGGCGGCCATCGACGGGTATCAGGTCGCCGGCAAGACGGCGACGGCGCAGAAGACCGATCCGGCGACGGGGCGGTACTCCTTCGACAAGTACATCGCGTCCTTCGTCGGCTTTGTACCCGCGAAGAAGCCCGTTGTCGCCATTGCGGTGATGCTGGACGAACCCATGGTCGAGCACGCGGGCGGCGCGGTGGCAGCCCCGGTGTTCCGCAACGTGGCGCGCATGGCGCTCAAATACAAAGGGCTCACGCCCCAGGGCACGACGCGCGTGGACGTTGCTTCCCTCGGCAGCACGCCGGACCCGGCGAACGCCGCCTACGACGTTCTGCGCCAGGCTCGAGGCATGAAGCCCGCCGTGCAGGTTGCGGATCCAGGCACTCAAGTGTCAGCAGGCAGCGTGCGGGTTCCGGA
Organism: uncultured Myxococcales bacterium; assembly: GCA_937872925.1. GTDB lineage: Bacteria > Myxococcota_A > Polyangia > Polyangiales > Polyangiaceae > JACKEA01. The sequence goes on from CALMUT010000327.1 coordinate 4,262, forward strand.
CATGACCGGGTGGCCGGTGCGCGAGGCGGTGCGTCGCACCGCGGAGCTAGGGCTCACGGTGAAAGTCGTCGGCTCGGGACTCCTTGCACGCCAAACCCCAGCACCGAACGGCGTCGTGAAAAAGGGCGGCAATGTGGTCTTGGTCTTCGAGCCAGCCACATGAGCAGGGCCATGACAGAGCGACGCACGCGTAGGGCAGGGGCCACATTGGGCGCGCTGGCCGAGGCCCTTGAGGCCTTCGGGGCACGTCTGCAGGGTGCTGCCGCGACGCCAGTGGCTGATGTCCGCCACGACTCACGTCAGGTCGTGCCGGGAGACGTATTCGTGGCGCGCTCGGGCGGCACAGAGAGCGGCGCGCGTTTCATATCCGACGCAGCCGCGCGAGGCGCTTCCGCGTTGATCTGCGACGCGACGACCGAGGTGTCCGCGACTGCCCTGCCGTATATCGTGGTCAGCGACGCACGCCGCGCACTGGCACACGCGGCCGAGTGCGTGCACGGCTACCCGACGCACGCGCTGGGTGCCGTCGGCATCACGGGTACCAACGGCAAAACCACTTGCTCCTTCCTAGCAGCGGGGGTGATCGCGGCCGCGGGCGGACGACCGGCGCGCATGGGCACGCTGGGTTTCGCTTTCGAGGCGACCCAATTCGACTCCCTGCTCACGACGCCGGAAGCGGACGACATCAGTCGCTACGCCGCGAGCGTCGTCGATGCGGGCGGCACACATCTCGTGATGGAGGCGTCCAGCCACGCTCTCGAGCTGGGGCGCGTCGATGCTGTGCGCTTCGAGGTGGCCGCATGCACCAACCTAACCCAAGACCATCTGGACTTTCATGCATCCATGGTCGCGTACGCGGAAGCAAAAGCGCGACTATTCGACGAGCTGGCGCCTCGCCACAGCGTGGTGAACGTCGACGACCCCTTCGGTGCAGATCTTGCGAAGCGTTTCCATGCGGATCTGCTGCGGGTTGGCATGACGACGGCTGCGGACGTGCACCCCGTCGCCGTCACCATGGACGAAAGAGGCCTGCGCGGGAGTCTGAACGTGGCTGGCACCCGCGTCGATGTGCAAACCCGTTTGATCGGCGACCACAACTTACAGAACGTCTTGGTTGCGCTCGGGATCGCTCACGCCTTAGGGCTCGATCTGCATAAGGCCGCGGCAGGACTCACAAACGTCGTGTCGGCGCCCGGCCGCCTGGAGCGTTGCGACGCCATCGGCGACGACATCTGCGTCTTGGTGGACTACGCACATACGCCCGACGCGCTTTCCCGAGCATTGGCCGCGGTGCGGCCGATGACCAGTGGCGATCTGTGGTGCGTATTCGGTTGTGGTGGGGACCGGGACCCGCTCAAACGCCCGCTGATGGGCGAAGTCGTGGGCCAGGGCGCCGATCGCGCTATCGTCACTAACGACAATCCACGTTCCGAAGCTCCTGAAGCCATTGCCGACGCCATCGTGCGCGGACTCTCGCCCTACACGGACGCGTTCGAGGTCATCCTGGATCGGCGCGCCGCCATCGCCCGTGCGGTGCAGGACGCAGCGCCCGGTAGCGTCGTCCTGATCGCCGGCAAGGGGCATGAAACCACGCAGACGATCTTGAATCAGAAGCTGCCCTTCGATGATCGCGTCGAAGCACGTCGCGCCCTGCAAGCGCGCCGAGAAAGTCAGCTCCGCTGATGGCCACGCCGATCATTCAAAACGCCGCAGCGTTCTCCGTGGAAGAGATCACGCACATCTGTTCCGGAACCCTGGAGCAAGGCAGCCCCAAGCAGCGCGTCTCCGGTGTGTCCACAGATTCTCGCGCGGACGGCACAGGCAAGCTGTTCGTGGCGCTTTCTGGGGAGAGCTTCGACGGCCACGCCTTTGTGGCCCAAGCGGTCGCAGCTGGCGCCAGCGCCGTTTTGGTCGAGCGCGCCGTTGACGTGCCCGCGAACGTTGCCGTCATCCGGGTGGCGGATGCTTTGTGCGCGCTGGGCGACATCGCGCGCGCGCACCGACGCCGTTGGAATGGGCGCGTCGTGGCCGTTGCGGGCTCCGCAGGCAAGACCACGACAAAAGCGACCATCGCCGCGGCGCTGTCGGCGCTATGGCCCGGCCAGGTGCACGTCACACGCGGCAATCTGAACAATCGCGTGGGCGTGCCCATGGTGCTCTTGGCCGCGAAGGACACGCATCGGATCTGCATCGTGGAAATCGGGACCAACCAGCTTGGCGAGGTGGCGGCGCTGAGCAAGATCGCGGAGCCCGACGTGGCAGTGCTGACCCTGGTGGCGATCGAACACAGCGAAGGGCTCGGAGATCTGGACGCTATCGAGGGCGAAGAAGCCTCTGTATTCGTCGGACTGAAAGCGGACGGTGTGATTGTGGTCAACCAGGACGACGCCCGCGCCTTGCGAAGTGCCCGCGCAACGGAAGCTGGTCGCATCGTCGGCTACGGGGCCAGTCCCCCGGCTGCGTATCAAGTCTTGCAGCGGGAAACCTTGAGCGCTGAGTCGAGCCGCGTGCGTGTGTCTCGTCCTTCCGGCGGCGTAATCGAGGCCACGGTGCCGCTCTTGGGCGCGCCCGCGGCCTTGGCTATCGCTGCGGCCGTCGCCGTGGCCGATGCGGTGGGCGCCGCGCCATCACCGGCGGATACCCTAGCCGCGGGATTTGCTTCACCTCTCGTCGCCGAGGCCGGACGCATGCGCCCAGTGGAACTGCCGGACGGCACGTTACTCTTGGACGACAGCTACAACGCGAATCCGGTCAGCGTCTTGGCGGCGCTGCAGACAGCGCAGGAACTCAGTGCTCGTCGGAACGCCGAGCTGCTCTTGGTCCTGGGCGAGATGCGTGAACTCGGCGCGTTCAGCGAACGCGAACACCGGCAACTGGGCACCGCAGTGGCCAGCAGCGGTGCCGCGGGTCTGGTGGCGATTTCCGGCGACGCGCGCTGGTTTGTGCAGCCGGCGTTGAGTGCGGGCATGGATGCCGTGTTCGTGGCAGACGCCGCGGCCGCGCTGCCGGCCGTGCGTCAGCGGTTGCGAGCGGGCAGCGTTGTATTGATCAAGGCCTCCCGCGGCGTGCGCGCCGACAAGGTCGTCGAGGGGCTGCGCAGCGGCAATGGGAGAGCGGCATGATCTACGAGTTGCTCTATCCGCTCTCCACGAAGTTCGGTTGGGCTGGCGCGCTCAACGTGCTGCGCTACACACCGTTCCGCGCCATCATGGCGACGCTGACTGCCATGGCCATGTGCTTCGTGCTCGCGCCCTGGTTCATCCGGACGCTGCAGAGCAAGCAGATCGGGCAGGTTGTGCGGGACGATGGTCCGGACTCCCACAAGATCAAGGCGGGCACCCCCACCATGGGCGGCGCGCTGATCTTGCTTGCGGTGCTCGTGCCCACCGCGCTGTGGGCGGACGTGCAGAACGTATTCGTAGTGGCAACGGCCGCGGTGACGGCCGGTTACGGTTTCATCGGCTACCTCGACGACCGCATGAAGATCCAAGGCGCCAACTCCAAAGGGCTTGCGGGCCGCTACAAGCTGCTCGGGCAGTTTGCCATTGGCGGGGGCGCAGTGGGCTACTTGTTCCTGTCGCAGTCCGGGGTGCCGCAACGCTGGATCGACCTGCGTACGCGGCTCTCGATCCCCTTCCTGGCCTTCGAGAAGCACCCCATCGACCTTCCGGTTTGGGCCTACGTGCTGTTTGCGCTGTTGGTCGTGGTGGCGACGAGCAACGCGGTGAACCTGACGGATGGGCTGGACGGCCTGGCGATCGGTCCGGTGATGATCAACGCCGGCGCCTATATGGTTTGGGCCTACATCGCCGGCTCTGTGCTCTTCGGCAAGCCGCTGGCCGGATATCTGGACATCGCCGGCATTCCCGAGATGACCGAGCTCGCGATCTTCTGCGCTGCTGTGATCGGCGCTGGCATCGGCTTCCTTTGGTACAACACCTATCCCGCCCAAGTGTTCATGGGAGACGTGGGTTCGCTGTCCCTGGGGGGCGGTCTCGGCATGGTGGCGGTGCTGACCAAGAACGAGCTCTTGAGTGTGCTCTTGGGCGGCGTATTCGTATTGGAAGCGGCCAGCGTGATCACACAAGTGGTGAGCTTCAAGCTCTTCGGACGCCGAGTGTTCTTGATGGCGCCGATCCACCACCACTTCGAGAAGAAGGGCTGGCCGGAGCCGCGCATCATCGTGCGTTTCTGGATCATTTCCATCCTGTTGGCGCTCGTCGCCCTTTCATCCCTGAAGCTTCGGTAGGAGTCATGGAGCTGTCGAACCGAAAAGTAGTCGTTGTGGGCCTCGGCAAGAGTGGCGTTGCTGCCGCCAAGCTGTGTCTCGCCAACGGCGCTCGGGTGATCGGAACCGATAGCGCGCCCCTTGCTTCGCTATCGCCAGAAGCCCGTGGCTTGGGCATCGAGCTGTGCGCCGGTGGGCATGAGGCCGCCGAGCTAGACCGCGCGGATGTGATCGTACTGTCCCCGGGGGTCGCCGATTTTCCCGCGCTTTCTCGGGCTGCGCGGGCGGGCGCTGAGGTGATCGGCGAGCTGGAACTGGCGAGTCGGTTCGTGCACGCGCCGGTGCTTGCCGTCGGCGGCACCAACGGAAAGAGCACGGCAACCAGCGTATTGGCCGCATTGCTACAGGCCGCTGGGCTGCGCGTGTTCGCGGGCGCCAATCTGGGGCGACCGGCGGCCGAAGCCGCCGAAGACGCCTACGACGTGATTGTTTGGGAGGTCTCCAGCTTCCAGATGGAGCGCGTGCCGACTTTCCGTCCCAAGGTGAGCGTCCTGTTGAATATCAGCGAGGACCACCTCGATCGCTATTCGGGATTTTCAGCGTACGCCACGGCGAAGGGCAACGCCTTTGTGAATCAAGGCGAAGGCGACGTGGCGATCGTGCCCGCGGGCGACGCGGCTTGTTTGCAGCAGGCCCGTCGCGGTCACGGGCGGATCGTGACTTTCGGAACGGATGCGGACTACGCAACGCAGGCCGACGCGATCTATGAACGCGCCACCGGCGCCAGCTTTTCCCTTGCGGATGCCCAATTGCACGGGCGCCACAACCACGACAACGCCGCGGCCGCAGTTGCTGCGGCGCGTGCTTTCGGGGTCGACGCCGATGCCGTTGGCCGAGGGCTGGCTGCGTTCCGCCCGCTGCCGCATCGCATGGCGCGGGCGGGAACGGTGCGCGGCGTGACGTTTTACGACGACTCCAAGGCAACGAATGTGGGCGCCGCGGTGACCGCGCTGCTTGGACTCGCCGAAGCCCGGGCAGTGCTTATCGCGGGCGGCCGAGACAAACACGGTTCTTATGCGCCCTTGGTGCAGGCGCTCGAGCAAAAGGCACGGGCGGTTGTGCTTGTGGGCGAAGCGGCGGATCGGATTGCCGCGGCGGTGGCCGGGCGGGGGCCGGTGCTTCGCGCAGCGAGCATGACGCATGCGGTGCGCGCGGCCTTTGGCGCCGCCTCCCCGGGCGACGCCGTGCTCTTGTCACCGGCCTGCTCGAGCTTTGACATGTTTTCGTCCTACGCCGCGCGCGGGGACGCTTTTGTGAGCGCTGTGCAAGAGCTTGGCGCCGACTGCAGCGAGGTGACGGCATGAAGCGAGTTGCGGACTTTTTGCGCGTGACGACGCGTCAGGGCCGAGTGGATCCCGTGCTTGCGGCGCTGGCCATCGCCCTCGTCGGTTTTGGCGTCGTCATGGTCTACAGCGCCAGTGTCATCGAGGCCACTGCGGTGTTCCGTGACTCGCAGTACTTTCTCAAACGTCAGGCTGTATACGGAGCGGCGGGCCTTTGCGTCATGTATCTGGCGAGCCGCATCGACTACCACAAGCTGCGGCCGCTGACGTATCCGGTGCTCGGCGTCGTCGTGGTGCTGATGATCATGTCCGTGGTTGGTTTCGGTCACACCGGAGGCGGCGCCGCACGTTGGCTACGCCTGGGACCGATCCACATCCAGCCTTCCGAGGCCGCCAAGCTCGCCTTGGTGTTTTGGTTGGCATACTCCCTGGAGAAAAAGCGGGAGAAAGTGAAGACCTTCTCCATCGGCATGTTGCCGCATCTGATCACCGCCGGCGGTCTGATGCTCCTGTGTCTGAAGCAGCCGGACTTCGGCGGCGCCGTCGTGCTGCTGTTCTTGACCTTCACGCTGCTCTTCGTGGCGGGTGCTCGTCTCGGCTACTTGCTTGGCGTTGCCATGCTGGGTGCCGTCGCCGCTGCGTGGTTGGTACGTTTTACGAGCTACCGTTGGGAGCGCATGTTGGCTTGGTTCAACATGGCGGAGCATCGGCAAGATCTGGCCTACCAGCCCTTCCAGTCGGTGATGAGCTTCGGCAGTGGCGAGGTCACGGGCATGGGTTTGGGCAAAGGGCTCCAGGTCTTGTACCTGCCCGAAGCGCATACGGATTTCGTGTCGGCCATCATTGGCGAAGAGCTGGGCTTCATCGGGATCTTGGGACTGATAGCCGTGTATCTGGTGATTGTGGCGCGGGGCGTGCGTGCCGCGCTGGCCGCGGAGGACGACTACGGATCGTACATCGCCTTCGGCATTGCCGTTCTGTTCGGCGCCCAAGCACTGGTGAACCTCTCGGTGTCCATGGCCATGCTGCCAACCAAAGGTTTGACGCTGCCCTTCGTGAGCTACGGCGGTTCTTCTCTGTTGGTGAACTGCGCGGCGATGGGTGTGCTGCTCAATATCTCCCGGCCACGTCTCGGCCCGGCCAACGTGCGGCGTGAGGACGCAACAGTCGACGCCGAAGCGAGCGCCGCGGTCGTCAGCGCCGCGGAGTTTTCCAAGGAAAAGAAGGCAAAGAAGCGCGCTCCCGCGGCGGAGGTGCCTGCATGAGTCCGCGCATCATCCTGGCCGGTGGGGGAACGGGCGGTCACGTCTTTCCACTGATCGCAGTCGCGGACGCGCTCTCTGTGGTCGCGCCCGAGGTGGAAGTGGTTTTCGTGGGTACCGAGCGTGGCATGGAGGCGCGGGTCGTGCCTGAGCGCGGCTATCGCTTGGAACTGATGGATGTGCTGCCTCTGCGCGGTGGGGGGCTGAGGGCCGTGGCTCGTGGCGCTGTGCGGGCCGCCGGCGCGGTGTTTGAAGCGCGGGAGCTGGTTCAGCGTGTGGCGCCCCGGGCCGTGCTGTCCATCGGGGGCTACGCTGCAGGTCCGGTGTCGCTGTCTGCGCGCTTGCGTGGGGTGCCCCTGGCGCTTCTCGAGCCCAATAGCGTGATTGGCCTTTCCAATCGCCTGATCGCACCTGTCGTGCACCGCGCGTACACCGCCTTCGCGGGAGCAGAGCGTCACTTTGCCGCGCGCTCCGTGCGTCGCTTGGGCGTGCCGATCCGTGCGGGCTTCGACCCCGCCCCGTACCGCCGCGCCGACAGCGTGCTGCGCGTGCTGGTGCTTGGCGGCAGCCAGGGTGCCCGGCGCCTGAACGAGTCGGTGCCGGAGGCACTCTGCAACGCACACACCGCCGTGCGGGTGGTGCACCAGTGCGGGCGTGCAGACGTGGAGGGCGTGACCGCCCGCTATCAAGCCCTGGGCGCGGCGGCCGTCGCGGAAGTAACGGCATTCATTGATGATATGCCGGCGGCACTGCGGGACGCGGATCTGGTGATTGCTCGCAGCGGCGCGAGCGCGGTCAGTGAAATCTGCGCGGTCGGTCGCCCGAGCATCCTGGTGCCGTACCCGCATGCTGCTGGCGACCATCAACATTTCAACGCCCTGGAACTCGCACGGGACGGCGCCGCTGTCTGGCTATCTGACGGCGATGCCACTGCGGCGTCCATCGCGCGCAGCCTCGACGAAGTCTGCGCAACGCCGGGTCGTTTGGAAGACATGGCGCGCGCGGCCGGCCGCCGCGGTTTGCCCAACGCGGCGACGGACATTGCTCGGGACTTGCTTGCGTTGGCGGGACTACGCACGGCGCAAGGGCGCGACGCTTTCCCACGGCCGGACGGCGAAGACCCCGCCGACGACGAGCACTGTGAAATCTCGAGCGCGGCATTCGCCGGCGTGGGCGGGAGCTAAGACATGTTTCGCGGACGCGTTCGGCATGTGCACTTCGTTGGAGTCGGTGGCATCGGCATGAGCGGGCTTGCGGAGATCTTGCGCACGCTGGAGTTCGACGTCTCGGGCTCGGATCTGCGCAAGGGTGAAAACACGGCGCGGCTGGAGCGACTTGGCGTGGACATCTTCGTCGGCCACCGTCGCGAGAACGTGCGTGGCTCGGATGTTGTGGTGTATTCCAGCGCAATTTCCCCGGAAAATCCGGAAATGCTCGAGGCACACGCGCTGTCCATTCCCGTGATCACCCGTGCCGAAATGCTGGCGGAGTTGATGCGCGTGAAGTACGGCGTTGCCATTGCCGGCTCCCACGGCAAGACCACGACGACGTCCCTGGTCGCCACGGTATTGCGCGCGGCGGGCTACGATCCGACGGTCGTAGTGGGGGGCCGCATGGCCGCGCTCGGATCCAACGCACGGCTCGGCGCCGGAGATCTGCTGGTCGCTGAAGCAGACGAAAGCGACGGCTCGTTCTTACGTTTGGCGCCGACCATTGGCGTTGTGACCAACATCGATCCGGAGCACCTGGACTTCTACGGTACCCACGAGAGAGTCAAGGAAGCCTTCGTCGAATTCATTGACAAGGTTCCGTTCTACGGGTTGGCCGTGCTGTGTCTCGACCACCCGCACGTGCAGGATCTGTTGCCACGAGTGCGTTGTCGGCATGTGACTTATGGACTGTCACCGCAGGCGGACTACCACGCACGGGCGCTCCGCTCGAGTGGCGTGGTGTCGAGTTTCGTTGCCTATGGGCGCGGGCAGCCGTTGGGGGAATTTTCCGTACGCATGCCGGGCAACCACAACGTGCTCAATTGCTTGGCGGCCATCGCTGTCGCAGACGAGCTTGAAGTGCCCCTCGACGAAATGAAGGAGGCGCTGGCCACCTTCACCGGAGTGGCTCGCCGCTTCAGCATTGTCGCCGAGGAGCGCGGGGTCACCCTGGTCGATGATTATGGCCACCACCCAGCAGAAGTGAAGGCCACGCTGGCGGCCGCTCGGCGCGCGTTCGGGGGACGGGTGCTGGTGGCGTTTCAGCCGCATCGTTACTCGCGCACTCAGCAGTGCTTCGACGACTTTTGTCGCGCGTTCAACGAAGCCGATACGCTGTACATTACGGATATCTACGCCGCCGGCGAGTCGCCCATCGAGGGCATCAGCTCAGAGCGGCTGGTGCAGGGCGTGGCCGAGCACGGCCACCACACGGTGCACTACGCCCCGGATCGCGGGGAATTGGCCGCGTGTTTGGCCCAAGAGGCCGAACCAGGCGATGTGGTGATTGCTTTGGGCGCTGGAGATATCAATCGGGTGTTGGACGACGTGCAGCGGGGACTCCGCGAGCGCGGGGGGAGTAGTCCATGACGCGTAAGAAGCGAGCGCATGGCGATCACCTGTCGGCTCCCGACGAAAACGGATCCGTCGACGGCGAGAGCCCGCTGCCTCCGGCGGCGAAGCCTCGGCGCGCGGTGGCCGGGCAGAGCGTGCCGCCTCCAGCCCAAGGGACCTGGTCCAAGATTTGGTCCGGAACCAAGCTCTTGGCCGGGGTTTTGTTGGTCGTTGGGGTGAGCGTGGGGGTGGCCTGGGGGGCGCACCGTTATGCCCTCACAACGCCGCGTTTTGCCATCCGATCTGTGGAGATCCAGGGTGCGACGAAGCGCAGCGAGGACCAGATCCTCACCCTGATGAATACAAAAGTCGGCGACAACATCTTCGCCTTGGACACGGTGCTCGCGGAAACTCGCGTGCTGGAAGACCCCTGGATCAAGGAGGTCAAGATCTCCCGGGATCTACCCAGCACGCTGCGGGTCGAGCTCAAGGAGCGCTCGGCCGTGGCGCTGGCAAGTGTGGGGGACCAAGTGTACCTCATCACACGCAGTGGCGAGCCCTTCAAGCGGCTCGAAGATGGCGACCCCTACGACCTGCCTGTTCTCACGGGGGTGACGCCGGACGGAGTTGCCAATCACCGTGAACGTGAAGTGCAGCGCCTCGGGACAGGCGTCGAGGTCCTGCGCCACTGGGAGCGAATCGACCTCTCGAAGACCTACCCCGCACAGGAGGTCCACCTCACCGGGGGTGGCGACGTCGTGCTCAGCGTGGGCAAAAGCGGGATCGCCTTGCATCTAGGTCCGGGACCGTGGCGCAAGAAACTACTCATGGCGGAACGCGTACTTCTGCGCATGAGCGCCAAGGGGCGCATGCCCGGCATCGTGTTTTTGGACAATGTGGCCCACCCAGAGCGGGTGGTCGTACGTATGCGGTAGGTGTGGGATGCCCTCGAAATCGCACGAGAAAATTTGGCCCGAAAATGGCGTGCATGGCAGCGTCGGGCCGAGCCTGAGTCACCGCGGTGGCTTGGCAAATGCCCCAGATTTTCGAGGAGCGACGGAGCGATGAGATACCCCATGGAGACCCCAGAAATCGTAGTGGGGCTCGACCTCGGCACGACCAAGGTCTCGGCGGTCGTGGGCGAAGTGGACGCCGACGGCATCACCGTGCTGGGGGTTGGCAACGTGCCCTGCCGTGGTTTGCGCAAAGGTGTCGTCAGCAACATCGAGTGGACCGTTCGCAGCATCCGCGAAGCGATTGACGCAGCGCAGACCATGGCGGGCGTCGAGATCCGCACGGTGTATACCGGCGTTGCCGGGAGCCACATCCGCAGTCTGATGAGCGACGGCGTCTGTGCCATCAGCGGTCGTGAAGTCACGCGCGCAGATCTGGAGCGTGTCCTCGAAGGTGCGCGCGCCATCCCCGTGGACGCGGACCGCATGATCCTGCACGCGCTGCCTCGGGAGTACATCGTCGACAATCAGGACGGTATCCGGGATCCGATCGGGATGAGCGGTGTGCGGCTGCAGGTGCGGGTAAATCTGGTGACGGCCGCGACGAGCTGTATCCAAAACGTGATCCGCTGCGTGGAGCGTTGTGGACTCAGTGTCGCGGACGTTGTGCTCGAACCCTTGGCCAGCGCGGATGCCGTGCTCTCTGAGGACGAAAAGGAAATCGGCGTTGCGGTGATCGACATCGGCGGCGGCACGACGGACCTGATCTTGTACGCCGACGGCGGTATCGCCCACACCTCGGTGATCCCGGCGGGTGGCAATAACATCACCAGCGACGTTGCCGCGGGTTTGCGCACCCCCATTGCCGAAGCCGAGCGCTTGAAGCGCAACTACGGCTGCGCGCTGGGCCGGATGATCGCTGACGACGAAGAGATTGAGGTGCCAGGCGTAGGCGGCCATTCTCCGCGTCGTGTCGCGAGGCGGCTGCTCTCCGACATCATCGAGCCGCGCGTGGAAGAGATCTTCAGCGAGGCGCGTCGTCGCATTGAAGAGACGGGGCTGCTGGAGCAAGTGAGTTCTGGGGCGGTGCTCACCGGTGGTGCTTCCTTGATGGAAGGCATGAACGAGTGCGCTGAGGAAATCCTCGGTATGCCGGTGCGCCTGGGGTTCCCCGTTGGCGTCAAAGGCATCGTGCAGCTGGTGCAGGGCCCGCAGTACGCCACGGGCGTCGGGTTGGTCCGTTACGGCGCGCAGCATCTCGCCGAAGCCTATGCGCGCGGTGAGGCGCCGCGCATGCCGGTCAGCGAAGAGGCTGAAGTCGCGCAGCGCAAAAACGGTTTTTGGGGTTGGCTCCGAGCAGCGTTCTGAGCCAACGCCGAATTTTGACAGTGTGAACATACCAAACAGAACGAACGATGCAGCAAGGTCGAGTCCACTCAGGGGAGAGGCAGCCCCGGACAAGACCCAAGTAAACGAAGGCAGATCAAGCCTTCGTGCGGAGTACGGGAGGAAGGACGAATCATGAGCTTCTCGATCGAATTTGCTGACGAGTCGCAGCAATACCAGGCCAAAATCAAGGTGGTTGGTGTTGGTGGCTCCGGCGGCAATGCCGTCAACACGATGATCCATTTTGGCCTGGAGGGCGTGGAGTTCATCAGTGTCAACACCGACGCCCAAGCGCTGAACGGCAACCTGGCGCCAGTGAAGATCCCCATCGGGCAGAACTTGACCCGCGGTCTTGGCGCCGGGGCAGACCCCGAGCGCGGTCGCAAGGCGGCGTTGGAGGATCTCCAACGCATCAAGGAAGCCATCACTGGTGCGGACATGGTGTTCGTGACCGCAGGCATGGGCGGCGGCACCGGTACGGGCGCGGCCCCGGTCATCGCGCAGATGGCGCGAGAAGAAGGTGCGTTGACCGTCGGCGTCGTGACCAAGCCATTCATCTTCGAAGGCAAGAAGCGCGGGCGCCAGGCCGACCAGGGCCTGAAGCTGCTCAACGAGCACGTCGACACGCTGATCACGATCCCCAACGAGAAACTACTGACTCTCGCCGATGACGAGCTCACGTTCATGGACGCTTTCCGCAAGGCGGATGAGGTCCTATTCCAAGCGGTCAAGGGGATCAGCGACTTGATCACCCTCGACGGCATCGTGAACGTCGACTTTGCCGACGTGCGCACCGTCATGAGCGGCATGGGCCGGGCTTTGATGGGCACCGGCTGCGCCAAGGGCGAAGGCCGAGCGCGTTTGGCCGCTGAACACGCCATCACGTCGCCGTTGCTCGACAACATCAGCGTTGAAGGCGCCACCGGCGTCCTGATCAACGTGGTGGGTGGGCCGGAACTGAAGATGAAAGAAATCCAAGAGGCGGCCTGCCTGATTCAGGAACAGGCGCACGAGGATGCCAACATCATCTTCGGAGCCAGCATCGACGACACGATGGGGGATGCCATTAAGGTCACCGTCATCGCGACGGGCTTTGACCAGATGGAAGAGGAGATCCACGTCGAAGTGCGCGAAGAAGCTCCGCGTACGACGTCGCGCTTCGAGCGGCAGACCGAGCTGCGCGAGGGTTTCTCTTCATCGGCGCCGCCCACCCGTGCTCCGGCCACCACGCGCAGTGATTCCGTCGCTTACGCGGCTTCCCGCCGGACCGCTGCGGTTGCGGCGAGCCTGGCGGCGGCGCCGAGCGGCCTTCCCGTGCGGGAGCGCATCACGTTCCCGTCCAGCCTCGATCACGAAGACTGGGACACGCCGGCGTTCCAGCGTCGCGGCGGCGGCTGACGAAAGGGCGCGGCGCTGCCCCTGGCGCCGCGCACATTGATCTCTCCTCCTACGTTCGGTTGGTATGTGCACGCCCCCCGCTCATCTTGAGCTGGGGGCGTGTTTTTTTTTGCAGGTCGCGCGGAGCCGGGCGCAGTGCAGGCCCGCTGGAAGATTGCAGTGTGTGTCTAAAACACACACAATCCCACAATGTAGGATAAGAACCCACGTGTAGGTGGTATCTCTCCATTGGCTCAGGAGGAACCCCCCATGAACAAAACCCAGTGTGTCGCCGCGTCAGTTGTCTTCGTCATTGGATGCGGTAGCGAGCCGGCTGCCCCAGCCGACAGCGCCTGCGGCCAAGCGGCTCCCTGCCTGGGCGTCTCTCCGGATGGCAACGAGGATTACGATGTCGATGGACTGAGCGTGGACGGCCTCAATGGTGGCAAGGCCGACGCCGTGGACCGCGTGGAGAAGGCTGTGTCGGATGCCACCATCGACGGCGAGCTGGATGCCGCCGATGTCGCCCTCGTCTTTGAAGCCGCAGGTGAACGCATCAGCGCGGACGAAATGAACGTCATCCGTTTGGCCATCAGCGAGGACGTGAAGTTCAGCGTCACCGCCGAAGCATTGGCAACCGCGCACACGCGGGCGCGCACCCACGGCCTCCCAGTGGCGGAAGCCGAGGCGGTGCTTGCGAGTACGAGTTTCGGTGGCAGTCAGGTTCCCGAAGCAGTGACTGAGTTGTTCACCCGTGCGCGGTTGTTCGGAGCTGCAGCGTACGATGTCGCCGAAGTGGACGACGACGGGGAACAAGTCTGGACCCACTATCCGGCGCTTAGCCCCGCAGTCGGCAACATGGCGTGGGACTACACCGAAGTGACGCCTTTCGCCCTAGAGTCCGATCGAGACGACGCGACTCTGCAGTTCATGCAGATTGTCGGCTACGAGACCCTCGGCAACGGGGCGAAGGTGCCACGTTATGAAACGAAAACAGGTGGCACCGGGAACATCAGCGCGCACTACGACGAGACGTATCATCCGCAGTTGATGGCGCGGGGCAGCTCCGGTCAGAAGTGGGCCAGCAACTGCGCCATCCTCTCGGACGGAAGCGTGCATTGTCTGCCGGCGGTGCGGCGTGACATCAATCAGCGCGTGATTCTCACCAACCCAGCGCTGTCGCGAGGCCGGCACCTGATGTATCACGGTCACATTTCCGCCAAGGCGGGCGAGATCACCGACGTGGAGCTGTCCGGCATTCCGAGCAAGCTGACAGCGCGAGGCAAGGTGGTGCTCGTCGATCCGCTGAGCGCGTTGCAAGCCTGGGGCTTTGTCATTCGGGATGGGCTGAAAGTGCGCTGGGGCAACACCTCGAGCGGCGTGCCCTATCGGGATGCCTGGGCCGGCGTCCTACGCGAGAAGACAGTGCTCGACAGCCAGTGTGAGAGCGTCTGTGCACTGCAGTCCGGAGCGAATTGTGGCGGAAGTAGCGCGCAGGCGACGTGTGTGGGCCAGTGTGTGCACGACAAGGCGGATGCTGCGAAACGAGCGGGCTGCGCGGGCCCGTACGAACGGCTCACCGAGTGTCACGCGGCTCTGACGCAGTCAGCCATGACCTGCGATGGCGGTGAGGCGAAGCCTGACGCAACCTCCTGTGTGGACCAGGTGAGCGAGCTGGCGACGTGTTTTGGGAGCTAAGGCAGAGGGGCAGGGGAACGGGCGCCAGAGCAGGCCACTTGCGCTCGGGAGAACTGATCGAGGGTGCGCGCCACCGAAGTAGCTGCGCCGAGGGGACATTTGAGGCATGATTGTGCTTGGAGGTACGAGGATGCGGTCTTTTGCTTGGGCGAGCGTTTGCGCGTGTGTTGTGTTTTCCGTGGGTTGCGGCAGCGACGACGGTAGCGTGGGAGGCGCGACGGGAGGCGCTGCAGGATCGGGCAACACGGGAAACAGTGGTGGCGCGGCGACTGGAGGCGTTAGCGGTGGTGGCGCCGGCGGAGGGGCTGGCACGTCGGGTGGCGCTGGAGGCATTGGCGCCGCGGGCGGCTTCGCGGGAGCGGCGGGCTTCCCGGGCGCGGCCGGGAGCGCGGGGTCTGGGGCGGGCGGCGCCGGGCCCCGGGGCGCGGGCACCCGCGGCGCGCGCCCCCCCGG